>MWBZ01000146.1 GCA_002069765.1 bacterium ADurb.Bin243 | reverse complement strand
CGGTTTTAAGCGACTTTCTTATCGCGGCTCATCATTTTTCCGTAGAAAGCCCCGTCAAACTCCTCGTCAAAGCGCGAAGACAACCTGTCGGACCACACTTTGTTTTTATGCACGTTATTTGAATAATCTTTGATCGTATAGCCTATTACGTCGCCTGATTCCAGGCTTAATTTTACCGTGAAATTCGGCTCCAATTCAACCAGAAAGCCGTCGTTGATCTGTCCAAGCAGGACGTCTAATACGTCTTTTTCTTCGTCGTACCTCACTTTTAATTCCAGGCCATGAGCTTCGGACATAATTGCCACTCCTTTTATTTTGGTATTTTTGCTTTATACACGATAGGGAAAATATCGGATTAATAAATTCAAACTTAAGGCTTATTTTAAAATTTAATGATTTTTAATTAAGGCCGAAATAATATACTGTGAATAGAAACTTAATTAATTATTCGAAGATCGTTTTAATATATTTTGCAATCAGCCTTGTTTGCTGCCCTGCCGCTTTTTCTCAAAACTCCTGCGAATGCCACATGCCGCCGCTCGAGGAAAATCAGATGGCTAAATATTCCTCTTTTGTTAATAAAAAAAAGTCGAAAAAACTTCGGACTTCCGGCGGCGTTTCAATAACGAAGGCGGCCCTTGCGCCCGGCGAAAGCCGTCCCTACGAGGGGCTGCGGCCGGCCGTCGGAGAGCATAAAACGCTGGCACTGCTGGTGGATTTTGACGATAAGCCTTACTACGGCGTGAATGCCGGAAAGCGCTCCAGAGAGTATTTTGAAGATATTTTATTCGACGAAAGCCGCAACAGCATGAACCGTTATTATAAGCAGGTTTCGGGCGGCGCGATGTCTTTCGGAGGAAAAGTTCTCAAAGTCGATGCGGGCGAAGGTGCGGGAGCATACTGGTACCGCAGCCTGAAACCTTACAGTTTCTGGGGTAACGATGTAGAGGCTTTCGAAACAATCGATTCGCCGGATATTTCTTATCTCGCGTCAGAAGTCATTGAAAACGCCTCGCGCCATGTAGATTTTTCCAGTTTCGACGCCGACCGCGACGGGGTGATATCGCCGTACGAGCTGCATATAATAATACTTCACAGCGGCAGCGGCCAGGAACGTTCGGCCGATTCTTCCGATATATGGAGCCACCGCTCCACGCTCGACACCGCGGTAAAGGCCGGCGGCGTAATAATAGAAAATTATATGCTTTTAGCCCACGACTCGCCGCTAGGCGTGTTCTGCCATGAAACAGGCCATGACCTGGGCTTATTTGATATATACGACACATTCAGCGGCTCTTCGGTTCTGGGCGGCTGGTCGTTGATGGACCGGGGCGCCTGGAACGGCATATTTCCAAAATCGCCGGGCGCTGTCCCGTCTTTTCCTTCGGCTTATGAACGCGCCGCGCTCGGATGGATCGAGCCATACGCCGCCGGTTCGGCGCGTTCGGAATTATATTTAAAAAGCGCTTCCAGCGGCAAAAAAATAACCAGGCTTAACGGATATGACGTAGCGGACGCGGTAAAGATAGAAGTGCCCGGCACCGGCGGCTCCGAATACCTGCTTTTTGAAAACCGTCACAAAATGCCGAACACTTTCGATGATGACGCTCCGCCTCTTCTGAAAAGGGAAAACGGCGTCCTGGCGTATCACGTCAACGAGAAAATGCCCGACCGGACTTCATATCAGTACGCCAACGATTCGCGCAACTCTTTTTACAGGGTGAATATCGCCCAGCCGCCCGCGGCCGGGCCGGACCTTTCGTATTATGACGGCGAATTTTCAAGATACACTTCGAAGCTGCAGAAATTTTATAACGGCGCGCCCAATCTGGTGCGCATGAACTGCCTGGAACAAAGCGGCGAATTTATGAAAGTGGCTTTCAATCTTCCTTACGCTCATTTCAGCGGCTACGAAATTTCTTTTTCGGGTTCCGAATTCGACGTCAAAGCATCTTTTAGCCATTATAACAAAGGATTGTCGTCGATATCGGCTTACCTTAACATTAAAAACGAAGCCGGCGCGGGTTCGCCGGAATCATACAGATATTTCAGCGAAATGCCGCTTATCGAAAACGACGCTCTGACGGGGGCTTATTATGCAAAGAAAATAAACGCTTCGGGCTTAAAGCTTCTTGATTCCGACAGATATTATGCGCGCTTCGTATTGAGCGACGGCGAATATAAAGAAGAAAGAACTTTCGGGCCGTTCGAGATAAAATCCGGAAGGGATAAGTATTTGAAAATAACTCCAGCCGCGGTTAATAAAGGAGAGATTACGGTCAACGTTTACCTTTCCCAGCGCGCATCGCTCAATCCGGAAGATACGGAAGAAGTTTATTATTCATTTTTTGATTCCAAAGGATATAAAATAGAGAAACAGGCAATCGATTATCAGAAAATATCGGCTTTATGGAATTACCGTTCATATAAATTCTTTGCGGGCGACGAAGCGGCTTCGGATATTTTTATAAGGGTAGTTTCAAAATTTCCGGAGGCGGAAGTGTTTACCGGTTCGGTAGAGCTGGTGAGAACTAAGCCCCAAATCAGCCATGGCGTGTATAGCGCTCCGCTTATAAGCGATACGCTTACCATAATGGCCGAATCCGATAGAAAGCTTTTTCAGGCCCAGCTTATCGCGGCGGAAAACGCCCGCGACACTTTCAGCGTTGGTATGTATGCCAGAAGCGGCGTTTCTTCGAACGTTTATTATTACAACTATAAGCTGCGTTCAGGCGGGACTGTTTCATATAAGTTGAGCTGCGCGGATATGGCCGGAAATATAACCGAAAGCGAAGGCGAGACTTTCGTTCATAAATTCGCGATGACCGGCGGCGTAAATTACTTCGGCTTCGAAAACGGAACTATCGAATTGCTCGTTTCGAAAACCGGCGGAGCTCCGGCGGCGGCGCCTGAAGCTTATGTCAGCGTTAACCGCGGCGGCGGCGGAATCAACCTGAAACTTCTTCCTGAAGAGTATAACGGCTCCGAAGGCTTGAAAATATTTATGAAGGCGGCTTTCGGCAATAAAAATTACGCGATCTTCCGTCCGGACGGAACCGCCATGGCTCCGCCCGATAAAAACGGTTATTACGAAATTAAAAAATTCGGCGCATACGGCGCCCGTGAAAACTATAATGCTTCCGCGTCGCCTGCGATTGCGGCTTTTAAAATCGTGGCGGCGCCCAATCCCGCCCGCCGCGCTTTTAAGCTTATGCCTGCGGGTGCGGGTTCGGCGGCGCCCTGGCCGTCACTTTTAAAGGTATATGACTCGAATATGAATCTGGTGGAGACTATTGGCGATTATTGCGGAAGCGAAATACAAGTTTCGGATTATTCCAACGGTATTTATTTTTACAGGCTAAGCGGCCCTGCGGGTTCGTACGAAGGGAAAATAACGGTCCGCCGGTAAAGGCGCCCATAAAGATTCATGGGCTCTTGATCATTTCATGCGGGTAAGTATATCAGTGAATAGTGAATAGTGGATAGTGAATAGTTGAGGCTGGGGCTCGCCCTGCGAGCTTTATATATAAAATATTTAAAAAGACTTATCGAAATTTCAAAAGTTCTTTAGTTCTCAACTCTCCACTCTGAACTCTTAACTTAATTTAAATATTTTACCCATACGATTTGAAAAAGAACCGATTCATGAATAAAAAATAAAAAGCGCGGTTAAAAAAGTATATGAATAAAACTAGTAAAATAATTAATGCGGCTTCGGAATTTTTGGGTTTTAATAAAAAGCCTTTTAACGGATTTTTATTAAAATATATTTCCCTTTTTTTGATATTTTCGGCCTGCGTTATGGCCGTGAGCTGTAACCGTGTGGAACTCGAAGATAATCCGGCCCGTCTTTTCAATAAAAGCGACCGCGCCGCGGCCGAAAGCGCCGTCAAAGAAGCGTGGTCGGATTATTACGCCGGCGGTTTCGCTTCGGCCCTGGAAAAATTCGCCGCCGTCATCGGTTCGGGCGAAGAAGAATTTATTTTATCCGCTTCGCTTAAAAACGGCCTGCGCTGCGGCTTCGGGTATTGCCTTTTAAAATCATCGCGCTACGACGAAGCGCTGTATCAATTTGAATTCGAGGCGGCCGGGCTTATCGAAAGCGCCGTGGGAGCCGCTTATGTGCATTTTTTCAGGCGCGAGTACCGCGAATGCCTTAAAAAGTTGGAACCTTTCGATAAACTTTATTATCAGGCTTCTGCGTATGAGCAGAATTTTCCGGTTTGCGGCGATATAAACCTCGAGGCGCATAAATTGATATTTCTGGCTAACTATTACATGCCGGCGTCGGAACGAAACGCCGCGCATATGAAAACGCAGTATAGTTTTATCGCCGGAAGGACGTCTGAAAATGGAATCAGCGAAGGCGCCGATAAAATATTTTTAAAAATAATAAACGCCGAAGCTAATCAAAATTAATAATTGTCCGATATATTTGCTGTGAGTTACGAAAACAAAACAACCGAAAACTATAACATAAAAAATCTCGCGGAGCAAACCGGCATGAGCGTTAAGATAGTCAAGCATTATCTCGATAAATACGCTATCGAGGAAAAATGCGAAGACGCCCTCAACTATGGCGCATTCGGTGAAAAACACGTGAAAATGCTTAAACTTATAAAAGAAGTGAATAAGTCCAAGTATTTTTCACAACCGCTCGCTTCGCATTACATTCAGCAGATAAAAACAAATTCCGAATATACGCGTTTTCCCAGAGACTGCGAGGAAACGCTAAACCGTCTCGGCTCCCTCATACAGGAAATAAAGGAGTTGAAGGGATAGTAAAAATTCGGAATAAAAATAGCGTTAACAGATAAAAAGTAACGCAAGGCGTCTGATCTCTCTACGTGAGAGTCGGCACACACAGAACAATTTTAGAAGCAATATTCGTTTTTTTTTACACAGCATTTTATTATTTTTAATAATTTATAGTCATAGCAACTTCTCAAACCCCCAAACATTGGCTGCATTCAATTGAATGCAGTTTTTTTTTGAATTTTTTTCTTTATTAATCCGCCGTTATATGATAGAATTTCCCTTGATAATTTATAAAGACGGGAGTGCTGTTTTTGCTTGACCTGATTTTAAAAAACTGCAATATAATCGACGGCGTATCGGATGTTTCGTTTTATTCGGATATCGGAATATTAGAAAACGCCATTGTAAAGGTAGGCAATCTTAAAGATTACAAAGCGGCAAAGACCATCGACTGCGAAGGCCTGCATGCCGCTCCGGGATTTATCGACGTCCATTCTCATTCAGATTTCAACGCTTTTATAGATAACGGCTTCGATTCTAAGGTTAGGCAGGGCGTTACTACCGAAGTGATCGGAAATTGCGGGTATTCAATTTATCCGCTGGCCGGAGAATTTCTCGAAAAAATCAGAAATGAAGCTAATGATTATGGAGTGGAGGTAAACTGGAGCAATCTCTGCCAATACGCAGAAGAAATTCGCAGGCGCGGAAAACTTAAGGTCAATCTGCTTCCGCTTACCGGCTTATCGGCGATAAGGGCCAGCGTCAGCGGATATTCTGCAAAACCTTCCGGAATTTCCGATATGGACAAAATGAAAGAACTTGTTTCTAAAACTATGATAGAAGGTTCGTCCGGGCTTTCCAGCGGACTAATATATCCGCCCTGCTGTTACTTTCAGCCCGACGAAATTATAGAACTGCTCAAAATTGCGGCCCGTTACGGCGGCATATATTCCACTCATATGCGTTCGGAGGGCAACCAGCTTTTAGAAGCGGTCAACGAAGCGGTAAGCGCGGCGAAAAAAGCTAAAATACCTCTTCAGATTTCTCATCTTAAAACGGCCGAGCGCCATAACTGGTATAAATTAGACTCTGTTTTCGAGCTTATCGAAGCGGCTCAGCTCGAAGGCGCCGAAATATCCGCCGACCGTTATCCATATCTTGCCAGCCAGACCAGTCTTGACATGATACTCCCGAAATGGGTTTTCGATTCCGGCGACGAGTTAAGCATTCGGCGTCTTAACGATCCTCTCATTTCTTCGAATATAAAAAGCGAAATTTTAAAATCTCATCCGGCGGATTCAGATTACTGGGAAAGCGTTATGGTTTCAAAAACCGCCGGCAAGGAATTTTTAAAATTCGAAGGCATGAACTTTCGTCAGGTATATAATATTATTAAAACCACCAGACCGGATTGTCAAAAATTTGACATTGTCGATTGCCTTTTTAATTTTTTAAAAAAAGAAAAATTAAAAACAAGCGCTATTTTTTTTAACATGTGCGAAAGAAATCTTGACAGAATTATCGAAAAACCATATGTTATGATCGGAAGCGACGCAACCGCGCGTTCAGATTCCGGAGTTCTTTCCAGAGGCAGGCCGCATCCGCGTACATTTGGCACTTTTGTTAAATATTTAACAGATTATGTTAAGAAAAAAAAGATGTTTTCGCTCGCCCGGGCGATATCTAAAATTACTTCTCTCCCCGCCAAAAAGTTCGGGCTTTCGGGCAGAGGCCGCATAGCGCCTGCACATTTCGCGGATGTGGTAGTTTTCGATCTGAAGGGGTTGGAGGATAAAAGCAGCTTTACCAGTCCTTCAAATTATCCGGATGGCATAGTTTATGTTATTGTTAACGGCGGCATCGCTTTTTCAAAATTTAACGACTATCCGCAAGTCCATACTGGAGAACTGCTGCTTAAGAACTAATAGTTACGCTATCAAAAACGTTGAAGAGTAAAATCTTTTGAAAAAGCATATGAAAAATAAATAAGTCAATAATTTTTTTTGACCTGTCAGGTTTGTTATGCTATAATTTAATCAGGGATATATTATATATAATAAGATTATTCACCAGGAAACGCGAGGTTGATTTATGCTTAAAAACATTAAAAATAAAGGGTTTACTCTTATAGAGCTGCTTATCGTCATTGCTATAATCGGCATACTTGTGGGCGTCGGCATTTCTCAATATGCCCGCTCTTCGGAAGACGCTAAAAAGAAAAAAGCCATTGGCGACATTAAAAACATATGCAGTGTAATTAAAAGTTTTAACACTCTCGAGCGCAAAAAATTTTATAAATTAAAAGACCTTACTCAGCTCACCGGAAAGTATATGCAGAAAATTCCTCTCGATCCATGGGGTCATCCGTACAGAGTGGACGGCACTTATGTTTATTCGTACGGAGAAGACGGAGTTGCTTCGTACGACGATATAAAGCAAAAATACGAGCGTGATTCCATAATAGAAAATTCAATATTCGTGGCTTCACAGGGGTCAGACGGCACGGAACGTCCCGGCGGATGGAAAATGAACCCCGAGTACGATCCAAAAGACCGCGAGCGCCTCGAATCGGGCAAAGATTTTAATTACGTGAAAATTGACAAATCGAGCACTACCGCGGGCGGCAATTCCGTGCTCATAAAATAAAAATTATCAGAAAGGATTTTAGCCGATGAACAAAAAGCTTATATTAATAGCGATAACAGCGTTAATTATTTTTCCCTTAAGTCATGCCGCAGCCGAAGTTAAGCCTTGCGGCAACTGCGCTCTTGAAAGGCTCGTGATGCCCTCGGCCAATCCGGTTTTAAACGAAGCTATGGATTATGATTATTCGATTTTTGAAATGATCCGCCCCGATCTCGCGCCGAAGGCCATAAAAAACCTTTCGTACGACGAGCTTATGAAAGTCGAAAACGTTTTAGCGGGCGGGGCTCATCTTGCAGGCGGCGAAGTTGTCGCTACTTACGAAGCCGGCGGAAAGACCATAGAAATAAAATATTCAGATCTTGAAAAATTTCTTCTTTCGCTGCCGCATGTCCAGCAAAATACCGAATCGGTAAAGCTTATTTCACAAAAAGATAAATACGCTTACCTGGTTAACATTATAAAGACCAATCTTTTGTACGAAGAAGGCATCCGGATTAAAGATAAAATTTTAAACGGCGTAATACACGACGAAGCCGAATATAACCGTTCAAATATTTTCGCTCAGTCAATAAATGAACTTATGGCTTCGATCGCCGAAGAATATTATAAAAATTCAAGTTCCGATAATGCGCCGCCTTCTATCGATTTTCGTGCAATCGCCTTTAACACGGTTTCAAAACAAATAGATCTCAAAGTCGAAACCGATAACGTACTTATTTTAAAAAATATCGATAACATAGCGCTTTATACTGGAGAAACGTCTCTTACGCTTTGCACCATAAAAGACGACAAAGTCACCGTAGCCGAGGTTAAAAGTAAATTGTCGCAGTATCTTAACGGGAGCGTTTCATATAAACTGTTTTCCGATGAAGAATTCCTTAAATTTATTATTTACGAAATTATCTTTGAACCGGCTTATGTAAAGCA
>MWBZ01000145.1 GCA_002069765.1 bacterium ADurb.Bin243 | reverse complement strand
GCTTCGATATTAATCGAAAAAACTAATTTCCAGTATTTCGGGATATCGCAGTATTTATTTAAAGAATTCTGCAGGCGCGAGTTCAGCGATTGCGATTTCGTCAACGTGGGCGACGATCTGGGGTTTGATAATCTCAGAAGAGTCAAAATGTCCTACCACCCTCACTCTTATGGGCCAAAATACACGATCAGGCAGAAATCCTTAATAAAATAAAGATCCGTAACTTTAACGCCAGATAAAAAAGAGGCCGCGTAATTGCGGTCTCTTTTTTTTACGCTGCCGTACACGGATTCTTGTATCCGGCGGCCGTTTTATTTATTTTGAAAAGGCACAAGAGCCTTTATTATTTCGGATTTTTCACAATAAAAAGCTTCTACCTTGCATGAAGTATGTTTTTCTATTTCTGAGATGGTATAAACATCGAAAGGGTCTGCCATGGCCAGCGACAATTCTTTTTTCATAGTGCGGCAGAACGGGACGACGACCCTTGCAAGCGCATAGTCGCAAGGAATAGAGCCCGCAAGAGACGCCGTCACTCTTTGCTGTGAAAGATCAACCTTTTCGACGCCGTTTTTTATAAAAATCTTTTCCAGCGCCT
The DNA here is from genome assembly GCA_002069765.1 of bacterium ADurb.Bin243. Lineage (GTDB taxonomy): Bacteria > Muiribacteriota > UBA9980 > UBA9980 > UBA9980 > UBA9980. Next base: position 7,739 of record MWBZ01000145.1, on the reverse strand, counting down.
GAAAGCCGGCTATTCCGCCGTCAACGACGCACAAGATAGGGCTTTTAGCTTCGGATTTGATCGAACGAATAATTTTTTCGGCGTCAGTTTCGTTTATAATTCCTTCGATAATCAGTTTGGTCCTGATTTTTTCAAATTGTTCGAGATAAGCCGCTATGCGGTCTTCCTTTGCGCTCAGCTGCTCGTATTCGTCTATCAGTTCTCCGAAAAATCCGCTTTTTTCAAGAAGCGAAAACACCTTTTCGCCCAGGGCCCTCACAAAATCGCTGTCCGAAACGGTAAAATGCCTTTTATGCTGAGTGTTGTCCATGTAAATGGCCCCTAGATTTACGCCGTTTTTTATAAGCGGCAGGCATATGACCGACTTTATTATTCCGCTGACGATGCTTTCCGACATACCCATAAAACGCGCGTCCAGCATCGGATCGTCCACGATTATCGTTTCGCCCGTATTTATCGCGTATTTCGCCACCAGCATAGAGGGCGAGCTTTCGGCGAACTCTCCTGAGGATATTTCCGAAACCAGCGGTGTAATAGAGCCTATGGTAGGGTCTTTTACTACGATAAAGCCGCGGTTCGTCCCTATGATCTTCATCGCCACGCTTAAAATGAATTTTGACGCCTTTTTATAATCTTCGACTTTAAGTATGATATCGTTTATCTCTTCAAGAACGCGGGAATAATCCTTGCCCGAAGAAGTTTTTATCGTTTCCGCCGCGGGCTGGGCTTTTGCGCTTTCGGCTTCGGCGGCCGGCGATAAAGAGCCTTTCTGCTCCGTCGCTTCGCTTTTTTTGCCCGATTGCGACGCGATAGCCGTGTACACGCCCTTATTTTCTTCTATTATCGAGCCGATATCGGCGCTTATTATATCCAGAGTATTTTTCAGAGCACGCGTTCCCTGGGTAGTATCAGGAATACGCTGATTCAAAGCCGATATTTTTTCTCCGACGGTTTTTATCCCCGCGATAAGCTTATCGACGAAAGACTTTATATCGTTCTTATCTTCTAGGCCGTTGTGAAAATCGCCCGCGAGCCTTATCGCGGTGTCTTCGAGCATCGCGCCCTCGGCGTCGTAAAATTCGATACGCGCCTGACCTATGGCGATGGAATCGCGGTGCGCTAATGCAGTTTTTTCGGTTATTTTCACGCCGTTAACGAACGTGCCGTTGGTGGAGTTAAGATCGGCTATATAATAAATCGGCCCTTCCATGAATAACTTTGAATGTTTTCTGGAAACGGCCTGCGCCTTCAAAACAAGGCCGCATTCGTCGCTGCGGCCTACGATTATTTCTTCTCCGCCTATAGTAAAATTACTTTTTCCGTTTTCATCGTTTATCAAAAGGTCCGGCATTTTTTGCTCCTTTCGCCCGCGCGGGGGCGCACCGTTTAAAGCAAAAAGACGCCCCATGGGGCGTCTTTTTTGCTTTATATAACCTGATTTTAAGCGTATTCGCGGGGCTCTTCGTTTTCGCCGAATTTAAGAGGCGCGCCTTTCTTTTCCACCACGTTTCTGTTGATTATGACTTTTTTGATTTTATTATCGCTCGAAGGGATGTTATACATTACGTCGAGCATTATGGCCTCAATTATGGAACGCAGGCCGCGCGCGCCCGTCTGGCGTTTTAAAGCCTCGCCCGCTATGGCGGCAAGTGCATCGTCCGTAAACTGGAGCTCCACGCCTTCCATCCTCATAAGCTTCTGATACTGCTTGCAAATGGCGTTTTTAGGCCTTGTAAGAATATCAGTGAGGGCGCTCTCGTCGAGCTGATGGAAAGTCGCCAGTACCGGAAGGCGTCCTATAAATTCGGGTATAAGGCCGAATTTAAGAAGGTCTTCGGGAAGCACCGAAGCCAGAAGCCTGCCGACGTCGCGCTGGGTCTTTGCCTTTATTTCGGCCCCGAACCCCATAACCTTGGTGGACATGCGCGACTCGATGAGCTTATCGAGGCCGTCGAAAGCGCCGCCGCAGATGAACAGTATATTCGAAGTGTCGATCTGGATGAGGTCCTGGTTGGGGTGTTTGCGCCCGCCGTAGGGCGGTACGTTAGCGACCGTGCCTTCGAGTATTTTTAAAAGCGCCTGCTGCACACCTTCTCCGGAAACGTCGCGGGTTATGGAAACGTTTTCGGATTTTCTGGCGATTTTATCGATTTCATCTATATAGACTATTCCCTGCTGGGCTTTCTGGATGTCGTAATCGGCGTTCTGTATAAGGCGCAGCAGGATGTTTTCGACGTCTTCGCCCACGTAGCCGGCTTCGGTGAGCGTGGTGGCGTCCGCTATGGCGAACGGCACGTCGAGTATCTTTGCGAGAGTCTGGGCCAGCAATGTTTTTCCGGTACCGGTCGGCCCTATAAGCAAAATGTTGCTTTTTTGAATTTCTATTTCATCGTTATGATAAGCGCGGTTCCTGATGCGCTTATAGTGATTGTAAACCGCCACTGAAAGCGTTTTCTTCGGCTCCTTCTGCCCGACGATATACTGATCGAGCGCGGCGTGGATTTCGCGCGGCTTAATAAGGCCGTCGCGCTCCCTGGAAGCGCCGGATTCTTCTTCAGGCTCCAGAATAATGTTATTGCAGAGCCTCACGCACTCGTCGCAAATATAAACATTTGGACCCTCGATTAATTTTCTGACTAAATTCTGCGTCTTGTTACAAAATGAACATGCTTTAAGTGATGCTTTATTCGGGCCGAATACCATATTGGTTTATACCTCCTCAGCGGTTTTCTTCGGACGCGGTTCTAAAATTCTATCTATCAGGCCATATTCTAAAGCTTTAGCCGCGGACATGAAGTTATCGCGTTCGGTGTCCTGGCATATGGTTTCGTAAGGCTGGCCCGTGTGGTTCGCAAGTATTCTATTGAGTTTTTCCTTGATGCCGAGTATTTCTTTGGCCTGTATTTCTATATCGGTGGCCTGGCCGTGAGCTCCGCCGAGCGGCTGGTGGATCATTACGCGGGCGTTCGTGAGAGCGAGCCTTTTGCCTTTGGTGCCGGCCGCGAGCAGAACGGCGCCCATAGAAGCCGCCTGGCCGCAGCATATCGTAGAAACTGCAGGCCTTATGACATTCATGGTGTCGTAAATAGCCAGGCCTGAAGTGACGACGCCGCCGGGGCTGTTTATATAAACGTTGATGTCTTTGTCGGGATCTTCGGCTTCTAAAAAGAGCATCTGAGCGATAATTAAATTAGCGCTGTAATCTTCGATATCAGAGCCTATAAATACGATCCTGTCTTTCAAAAGCCTCGAATAAATATCATAGGCGCGCTCGCCTCGCGACGAGGTTTCGATTACCATTGGAACTAGCACCTTGAGGTTCCCCCTTTATAATAAAAAATGATTAAGACTTCAGTTTTATGTTATCGGATTAAATTTGTTTTTATTTAATCCGTGCAATAGCGACTCTTTTGCGGCGTATTAAGCGTTCGTCGACGCGTGATGATGTTCGGGGTTATCGCATTCGTCGTCGCCGCATTCGTGGTCGTGGTCTTCTTCGCCGTGAGCATGGTCGTGGGTGCATTTATAGTTGGGGTCTATAGTGATCTGAGCTTTTTCTATTATGCTGTCATACACTTTCTGATGAACGATTTCTTCGCGCATGTAAACGAGCTCGCCGTGTTCTTCGACGTGCTTTAATATGTCGGCGTATGTTTTTCCGACGGAAAGGGCGAGTTTTTCGATTCTAGCTTTCAATTCTTCTTCGGTCGGGCTGACTTTTTCGTGCTCGCCTATGGACGATAAGATATTGGTTATTTTAACGTTGCGTTTGGCGTCGTCCATGTGGCGGTTTCTGAAATCGTCCACGGTCTGGCCGGTGGCCTGCAGGTAATGCTCGAAGTTCATTCTTCTGTACATGAACTCTATTTCGTAATTTTTAATTATCCTGTCGAGCTCTTTTTCAATCATGGCTTCAGGAGCTTCTACCTGAGGGTTTTTTTCGAGCAGGAAGTTGCATATCTGCTCTCTATAGTGGCCTTTCTGATGTTCGGTCTTGGATTCTATAAGCCTTTTGCGGATATCTTCTCTCAATTCGGGCAGCGTATTGAACTCGCCGAGCATTCTCGCCAGATCGTCGTTAGCTTCAGGAAGGGTTCTCAGTTTTATTTCCTTTAATTTTATGTGGAAACGGACTTCTTTTCCGGCGTAATCTTTGCTGTGATAATCTTCGGGGAATTTAAGGAAAAGGTCTTTTTCTTCGCCGATCTGCATGCCGACAATGCCTTCTTCGAAGCCGGTAATAGCCTTTTTAGCGCCGAGCTCGAACATTACGTCGCTGCCTTTGATGCCGTCGGATTTTTCTTCGTTGATATAGCCCTGATAGTCGATTATTACGAAATCGCCGTTAGCCGCGGCGCGGTCTGTAACGACTTCGAGCTTGGCGTGGCGGTTTCTGAGGTCTTCGATTTTGGAATCGATTTCGGCTTCTTCAACCGCTATAGGTCCGCCGGTAAGAGGGATTCCCGTGTAGCCGGTAATGTCGAAAACGGGCTCTTTCTGGATTTCTATTTTAAAAACGAGCGGCTTGCCTTCTTCTATAAAAACGTCCTTGAGCTCCGAACCGATAGGCCTTATGTTCTGGGCGTTGAGAGCTTCTATATAAGCGGGAGTCAGCAATTCTTTCTGAGCTTCTTCGTAGAAATATTCCTTGCCGAAACGCATTTCTATGATGCTGCGCGGAGCTTTGCCGCGGCGGAAACCGGGAATATTGACCTTTGAAACGACCTCGCGGTAAGCGCCGTCTATGGCTTTTTTCACTCTGTCGGCCGCGATTTCGATTTCTAAAAGGACTTTGTCCTTCGATAACTGCTGGACGTTTAAAACCTTCGTGGATTTTGTCTGTGACATTATAAACTCTCCTAACTATTTTATTTATTTTTATGATAATTAAATTTTTTAGTTTAAAAATGTTTAGAGAAAAAAAGATGCGCCCGGATGAAAACCGCGTATTATAAACGCGACAGGCCCGCGGCGCTCCGCAGGCATCATATTTTTTTATCAAGTATTTTATTTTAACATATTTTATATATATTTTCAACATTTTTATTAATTTTTATAATAATTTATAGCCATAAAAAACAATAAGAATAAAATCAGGAAATAAAATTTGACAAAATGAATTTTTAGTGTGATAATTGTAATATCATTTTAGTAATTAATAAAATATATTAATAGAAGAGGTGCGCATATGATATTTAAAAAAAGTTTTCTGTTTTCTCTCGTCGCTTTTACGCTATTTTCAGTTTTGCTCTTCGGGTTTTCGCCGGTCCTCGCCGCCGATCCGCTGGCTCCCGCCAACGGTTCCGCTTTAAAAACCCTCACTCCGGAACTCAGCTGGACCATAGATCAGGGCGCGGTAAAATACGATATCTGGATGCTTAAAAAGTCAAAAAAAATGTTCGGCCTTTACACTTTTCTCGGCCGTTTCATCCGTGAAGCAAATGAAACCACGCTCAAAATAAAAACCGGAATGCTCGAAGACAATTCCGATTACCTCTGGATGGTTAGAACCGTATCTAAAGCTTCCGCTCTCGGAAGCTTCGGCAAAACCTTCAAGTTTTCCACCGCCGTAAACCCCATATATCAGAACCCGCAGCAGCCGTCTCAGCCGTCTTCGGCCTCAGGCGATCTCAATACAGTAGCCGGTTTGCTCGCGGCGATCAAGGCGAAATTCGGTATCACTATGGAAAACGGCACCGCCGAATGGGTTCTTTCAAGCCTGCGCGTGGTTTACAACACTCTCAGCAAGCTGCCCGCTAAATTTTACTCCTGCACGAAATACCTGCAGCGCATTTCAACAACTTCGCTCGGCGCCGGGGTCGGCGGCTATGTCAACAGCGCCGACCCGTCAAGGGTTTATATGACCAATCTCGGCGTCAATTACGATCTGGCCGGAATAGTCGTACACGAAATGACGCACTGCTTCCAGTTCAACGGAAATTACGCCGTATCGGCGGCCTGGACAGCTCAGTTCTGGTCTTCGCGCAATTCCTACAGCGGCCAGTGGCAGCCTGTGAGCGCCCCGCCCACCGATTACGGCAGAACCAATCCCATGGAAGATATGGCCGAATCGGTAAAATTATACGTCACAAACGCGTCGTCGCTTAAATACCAGAACTCCGAAAGATATGAATTCGTTAAAAAATATGTAATGAACGGAGCGGAGTTTTAATCGTGTTTCCCGGACGAAACATAAAATTATATAGAAACAAGAGGTAAAAATTAATGCTGTTCAACGGAATCGACATAAAAAAAGACGTAACGGAAAGATTTATCAAATACGCAAAAATAAATACTCAGGCGGAAGACGGCTCCGAAAAAGTGCCTTCGACTAAATGCCAGCACGATCTGGCCAAAATTTTATTCGACGAACTTAAAAGCTTCGGCATAAAAGACGTTGAATACGACACCAATCATTGCTATATTTACGCTAAAATCCCTTCTAACCGCTCCTACAAAAGCTCGAGCGGCATAGCGCCGGTGGCTTTTATCGCCCACATGGACACTTCGCCCGAATCCAGCGGCAGCGGAGTTAAACCGGTAATCCATAAAAATTACGACGGCAAAGTCATAAAATATCCCAAAAATCCAAAATTATCACTATCTCCGCAGGAATCCCCGCAGCTTCTCGAAGAAAAAGGCCATGATATCATTACCAGCGACGGCACCACGCTTCTCGGCGCGGACGATAAAGCCGGCGTAGCCGAAATAATGACCGCGGCAAAAATTTTATCGGCCAAAAACTGCGACATCGAACATGGAGACATTTATATAGTCTTCACGCCGGACGAAGAAGTGGGAAACGGAACGGCCCATTTCAACCTGAAAAAGTGCCCGGCTAAATTCGCATATACTCTCGACGGCGAGGAAGCGGGCGAACTCAACTGCGAAACGTTCAACGCCCGCGCAGCGTTCATAGAATTCCATGGAGTCAATACGCACCCCGGCACGGCCCATAACCGCATGAAAAATACGATTTACGCCCTTTCCGATTTCATAAATAAAATCCCCAGATCCATGCGCCCCGAAACCACTAAAAACCGCACCGGATTTTTTCATCCCCTCAGAATAGAAGCAGACGTCGAATGCTCTAAAGTAAAGATGATAATCCGCGATTTCGACGAAAAAAAGATGGACGAAAAATGCGAAAAACTCAAGCAGATAGTAAAACAGATCGAATCGGCCCACGACGGAATAAAAATCGGCCTTAAAATAACCGATCAGTATCAAAACATGGGAGTTATAATAAAAAAACACCCTAAATTGCTGAAGCTTACCGAAGAGGCGGTCAGGCTTGCCGGCCTCAAGCCTTTTTACCGCGCGATACGCGGCGGCACCGACGGAGCGCGGCTCACTTTCATGGGGCTTCCTACTCTGAACCTCTTCGCCGGAATGTTCAACCCTCACAGCAAAAACGAATGGGCTTCAACGCGCATAATGCAATATGCAGTTTTAACAATATTGAATATTTCCACACTGGCGTAATGCAATAAAAAGTAGCAAATAAAAAAACGGGAAGAGGTTCTGCCTTTTCCCGTTTTAAATTTAATTTCAAGAAAAAAACGGTTCTTTTTCATATCGTATGGGTAAAATATTTAAATTAAGTTAAGAGTTCAGGGTGGAGAGTGAAGAACTAAAGGACTTTTGGAAATTTCTATAAGGCTTTTTTAATATTTTATATATAAAGCTCGCAGGGCGAGCCCCAGCCTTAACTATTCACTATCCACTCTACACTATTC
>MWBZ01000144.1 GCA_002069765.1 bacterium ADurb.Bin243 | reverse complement strand
CATAAAATTTTCACTGAATAAAAGAACGAAAACTCCGCCCAGAACCAGTATCATTGAAATAGTAAAAATAGCCATTGCGCGGCTTATGCTTTCTTTAGGCACGGCTTTGTTGAAAATAACGATCTGCGATTCGTCATTAATCGACCTCATTATGGATTTAAAAAGAATGGCGGTAGTAGTGGTTTTAATTCCGCCGCCGGTCCCGCCGGGCGAAGCGCCTATGAACATAAATATCATGCATACTAAAATAGAAGGCAGCAGGAGCTTGCCATTATCGATAGTGTTGAAACCGGCTGTCCTTAAAGTAACTGATTGAAAATACGATGCCAGAAGCTTCGTTCCAAAATTCATGTTTCCGATGGTTCCTTTATTATTATATTCTATGGCAAAAATTAAAAGCGTTCCCGTGATAAGCAGGATTAACGTAGTTACGAGAACTATCCTGGTATTCAACGAAAGCTGATACCTGGCTTTAGAACGCATATAATAAATGATATCCACTATGGTGTTAAAACCGAGGCCGCCTATGATTATAAGGGAAGTTATAACCAGGTTTACGGTAATATTGCCATCGAAAGACATAAGGTTGTCGCTGAAAAGGGCGAACCCGGCGTTGCAGAACGCCGACACCGCATGAAATACGCCAAAATATAACGCTTTAGCCGCGGCATAACCCTTCTGGTATTTGAATACCAAAAACAGTAAGACAGCTCCCACAGACTCTATAGCCATAGTTATCATAAAAACGTACTTTATAAGCTCGACCAGATCTATAGACGTGTTAGAAGGCCTGTCTTCTCTTGCAAATAGCCTGAATTTAAGCGATACTCTGGCGCTAATGGCGGACATGGCGAACGTGACGATAGTCATAATGCCAAGGCCGCCGAACTGTATCAGCAATAAAATTATTAACTGGCCTATAAAAGAATAGCTGGTAGGCGTATCCAGGCACGCGAGCCCGGTGACGCATACCGCCGAAGTGGACGTAAAAAGGGCGTCCACGAAAGTTATTTTAACTCCGGGCTGCGCGGAAAAGCCGCATGTAAGAAGAAAAGCGCCTATAAAAATAACGCTCAAAAAACTTATCACGAGAATTTGCGACGGTGTGAGTTCGACGGCCGGAATTTTAAACCAGCCCCTGTTATATTCGTTATTTAGCATATTCATATCTGTACGGCCTTTTTATTTATATATTATTTTTAAACCGGCTCGGGCACTAAGACGTTTGGCGGAAATAATATAAAAAAAATTCAATCAAATTTAATTATAAATAGTCTTTTTTAAAAAGCAATTGAACCGTATTTCGGGTTTTGCGCCCGCCATACGATTCAATGCTTTTTTTAGTTCTTATATCACTAAAACTTTAACATTTTAGTATTACTTCGATGTTGATTTACTTTTTTTTTCCGCTTTAGGCGCTTCGCTTTCTTCGTTTTTGATTCTCGAGAGAGCGGCTGCGAGTCTTGCGACCGGAACGCGCTTGGGCGAGCACGAAACGTAGTTCAGGCCGAGTTCATAGCAGAATTCGACCGAATTGGGTTCTCCGCCGTGTTCGCCGCAAATTCCGAGCTGGATATTCGGGCGCGCCTGTTTGCCGAGATCTACGGCCATTTTCATTAAGCGGCCGACGCCTTTTCTGTCGAGAATTTCGAACGGATTGACGCTGAGTATCTTTTTATCGATATAAGTGCCTATGAACTTGCGTTCAGCGTCGTCGCGCGAGAAGCCGAGCGTGGTCTGGGTAAGGTCGTTCGTTCCGAACGAGAAGAATTCGGCTTCTTTGGCTATTTCGTCGGCGGTAGCGCATGCGCGCGGCAGCTCGACCATGGTGCCTACCATATAATGAACTTTCACGCCGGTCTTTTCCATGACTTCTTTAGCCACTTTGTGGGTGAGCTCTTTCAGCGGGGTGAATTCGTTTACATGGCATACGACGGGGATCATTATTTCGGGTTTAACATGCACTTTTTCTTTTTCGAGCTGGCATGCTGCTTCAAATATGGCGCGTATCTGCATTTCGGCTATTTCGGGATAGGTGAGCGCCAGGCGGCAGCCGCGGTGGCCGAGCATCGGGTTGATTTCGTGCAGGTTTTTAACGATGTTATAAAGTTTTATCTTTTCTTCGATCTGCCTGAGATGCTCTTCGTTCATCGGAGTGCGGTTGAGTTCGTCGAGCAGCTTTTCGCGCGAGGGAAGGAATTCGTGCAGCGGAGGATCCAGCAGACGGATGGTGACGGGAAGGTCGCGCATTTCTTTTAAGATGCCGTAAAAATCTTCGCGCTGCATCTTAAGAAGCTGATCGAGAGCGCCGTGCAGTTTCGCGTGAGCGGCCTTGCGGACGTTTTCGTCTTTATCGTAGTATTTTTCGGTAGCGAGGATCATTTCCTGGACCACGGGAATTCTTTCTTCCGCGAAGAACATGTGCTCGGTGCGGCAGAGGCCTATGCCCTGAGCGCCGAACTGGCGGGCGATTCTAGCGTCTTTCGGCGTATCGGCGTTGGCCCATACTTCCATCGTGCGGTATTTATCTACCCATTTCATAAGCGTGTCATAAAACTTATTGTTTTCGGGAATGATGAGGGGAACTTTACCGATAACGACTTCGCATTTGGAACCGTCGACGGATATCCAGTCGCCGGCTTTAACGACTTTGCCGTGAACCGTCATTTTTTTCGATTTGAAATCTATTTCGATTTCTTTGCATCCGCAGACGCAGGCTTTGCCCATCTGGCGTCCTACGACGATAGCGTGAGCGGTAGCGCCGCCGACGCAGGTTATAACGCCGCTTGAAACTGCCATGCCGTGGATATCGTCCGGGCAGGTTTCGTCGCGCACTAATATAACGGGAACGCCCTGTTTTTCGTGAACTTCGACGGCTTCGTCAGCGTCGAAAACTACAACGCCGGTGCCGGCGCCGGGAGTTCCGACGGTGCCTTTGGTGAGCACTTCGTATTTAGCTTTAGGATCGAACATCGGGTGTAAAAGCTGTTCGAGAAGCACGGGATCAACCATTTTTAAAGCCTGTTTTTCATCGATGAGGCCTTCTTTTTCCATTTCGACGGCTATGCGGACTGCGGCCTGGCCGGTACGCTTGCCGTTTCTGGTCTGAAGCATATAGAGCTTGCCTTCTTCGACGGTGAATTCAAAATCCTGAACGTCTTTGAAGTTGGTTTCGAGGATCTTTCTGACGTCGAGCAATTCTTTATAGGTTTTGGGAAGTTCTTTGCCCATGTCGACGATCTTTTTGCCAGTACGGATACCGGCGACGACGTCTTCGCCCTGAGCGTTCAAAAGATATTCGCCGAAAAATTCGTTTTCGCCGGTCGAAGGGTTGCGGGTGAAAGCTACGCCCGTAGCCGAAGAGTCGCCTTTATTTCCGAAAACCATCGTCTGAACGTTAACGGCGGTGCCTATTTCATCGGGTATTTTATACATTCTTCTGTAGGTGATGGCGCGGGGATTGTTCCAGGACTGGAAAACGGCGTTGCGGGCGCCTCTGAGCTGTTCAAGAGGGTCCTGCGGGAAATCTTTGCCTGATTCTTTTTTATAAAGCGCTTTGAATTCTTTTACAAGCTGCTTTAAATCGTCGGTGGTAAGCTGGGTGTCGTCGGTGACTTTTCTGTTTTTCTTCATCGAGCGGATAAGGTGTTCGAAATGGCTTTTTTCAACGCCCATAACCACGTCGCCGTACATAGCTATAAAACGGCGGTATGAATCCCAGGCGAACCTTTCGTTTTTGGTTTTCTTAGCGAGGCCTTCTACCGATTCGTCGTTCAAACCGAGGTTTAATATCGTATCCATCATGCCGGGCATGGACATCTTAGCGCCGGAGCGAACGGAAACGAGAAGAGGGTCGTTTTTGTCGCCGAGTTTTTTTCCGTTGATTTTTTCGAGTTCTTTAAGGCCTTCGAGCATCTGGTCTTCTACTTCTTTAGGGACTTTTTCGCCGTTTTTGTAATATTCGATGCACGATTCGGTCGTTATAGTGATGCCCGCGGGAACGGGAAGGCCGATTTTAGCCATTTCGGCGAGGTTGGCGCCTTTTCCGCCGAGAAGGTCTTTCATGGTGCCGTTGCCTTCGTTTTTATCTTTAGAAAATAAATATACGTATTTTTTAGCCATTAATTAAACATCTCCTTGTTTTGAAACACGAGTGTGGTTACGGATACTGGTTTAGTACATACTCGATAAGAGGCCTGTTTTAAAAAAATAACCGAATTAACTTACTGCATACTGTTTTTAATTCGATTAACAATTAAAGTAGTGGGCACAACCTTTTTGATGTGCCCACTTCTTTTTTCAAACTATTTAGCCGCTAACGCGGTTTTTGCTTTTTCAACTATCGCTTTGAAGGTGCCGTTATCTGAAAACGCTATTTCAGCGAGCACTTTTCTGTCAAGGCAGACGTTGGCCTTTTTGAGGCCGCTTACGAATTTTGAATAAGAGAGGCCGTGTTCGCGGGTAGCGGCGTTGATTCTGGTGATCCACAGCGACCTGAATTCTCTTCTTCTGGCGCGTCTGTCGCGATACGAATAAACGTGCGCCTTAATAACGGCCATATGGGCCTGTTTGTAAGTGCGGCGTCTTGAACCGAAAAAGCCCTGCGCCATGTGCAGTATCTTTTTATGGTATTTATGAGTGTTTTTTCCACATTTAATTCTCACTTTTAATTCCTCCTGCTATTTTTAGCTTAAGCACTATGTAAGTTTTATCTTTTGACTATGCCAGGTTTAACAGTCTTTTAACTGTGCGCAATTCAGATTTCTGCGTAACGAATGTCGCTTCGTGGAGCCTGTTTTTTTGTTTGCGCGTCTTCGATGTCGTCAGCTTATGGCCTATATAAGCGCAAGAACGCTTAATTTTGCCGCCACCGGTAACGTTGAAACGTTTTTTGGCACCGCTGTGTGTTTTAGCTTTGGGCATTGACTTTTCCTCCTTCTGGTCGTTTTTTTATTTTGTTATAATTATAAAACAAAAGCATTAAAAATAAGCTTTTAATTTAACTGCTTGTTTTTGATTTTTACTTAAAAATATTTAAAGAACTTCAGGCGCTATTTTGTTTCAACCGTTTCGGCCGGAGCCGCTTCGGGTTCGTTTTCCGCCGCGCCTTCGGCGCCGTCGGCTTTTTTAGCTTCGGGCTTCGGCACCACGCCGGCTTTTGGAGCGTAAATGGAAACGAGGTTGCGGCCTTCGCTTATACAGCTTTTTTCTACCGTGCAACATTCAGTTATCGCCAGAGCTAATCTTTCGAGGAGTTTTTTGCCGAAGTCCTGATAAACTACTTCGCGGCCTTTAAACATGACGATCGCCTTAACGCGGTGGCCTTCTTCGAGAAAAGTTTTAGCGTGTTTAGCCTTGGTGTCGAAATCGTGATCGTCTATCTTGGGCCTGAGCTTAATTTCTTTGGTAACGACGGTTCTCTGCTTTTTCTTGTTTTCTTTGCTTTTCTTATTAAGCTCGTACTTGTATTTACCGAAATCCATAACTTTACAAACTGGAGGAGTCGCGCTGGGCGATACTTCGACCAGGTCCATTCCGACCGAACGCGCAAGCCCCATAGCCTCGTCGATAGGTTTTACTCCAAGTTGCTTCCCTTCATGGTCGATAAGCCTGACTTCACGAACGCGTATCTTTTCGTTCACTCTCGGCATTTGCTGAACGTTACTGATAAAAAAACACCTCCAAATAAAATAAAAATTGGAAATCAAGAAGGATTATACACCTAAAATTACGATTTGTCAATATTTTTTGTGAACATTTTAGATGTCTTTTACGGACGCATATTTTTTGATATTAAGAGATATAAAGCCGATCATTTTATTTTCGGCGCGATTTTTAAAACTTATAGCTTTTTGCGCTTGAAATTATAACGTTAATTATGTATAATGCATCAGTCAAGACATCGGCCGGCGAAAGACCGGCTTATGAAAAAAGGCCGCAAGTGCACACAAACAAGTATATCGATCTTATATACTCCGATAAACCGGTTCCGGCGTTTTCACACATCCTGAAACGCTTTCCGGGCCGCGAAATGAGCGCGCTCGTGCTTAGCTCCTCGCAATTCAGGGCCGATCGCTTCGCGGGCATGGCCGCTGCGGAGCGCGAGGGCAAAATTCCTTCCGGATTAAAGTGTATGTCTTTTAACGCCTTCATCGAAAGCTACGCCGCGTCAGATTTTGAAACCGCCGGCATTTATATAAATTACGAACAAAAAAGCGCCCTCATTCTTAAGACGCTCGCGCAAAATCGCCGCGAATTCAATATAGACAACGCCCTGATCGAAAACCTGAATGAAGCTATCGGCGAGTTTAAATCGAATAAAATAGATATCGGGCGCGTCCTCAAAAATATGCCGCCCGGAAAAAGCCTGAGTTATAAATGCAACCGCTTTCTGGAGCTTTATAATCATTACGAAAAAATTCTTTTAAAAAATCACTTCATCGATTACCACGACTGCGTTAAAAATCTTTTCGGAAGCCGCGATTTCTACGAACACATCAAAAACTCCTACGAACTGGTTATTTTTGACGGGCTCGAAAGGCTTTCGCCTATCGAAACGGATCTTTTCGCCGTAGCGCTCGCGGCGGCAAGAAGCGCCGCGGTCATAAACGAAAAAACTTTCTGCGGCATAAGCCCTCAAAAGCTCGCTTTTGAGCTGGCCGTCGAGCGCTGCCGCGCGATGGGCGTGGAAATAACGGCTGAAAAAATTACCGTCGAAGAAGAGCGGACGCCCCCTGCCGTAAAATGTGAAACGCTCGAAGGCTCGCTTAAAACCACGGCCGTCGAAAGAGGGTATATAAGCGAAATAGAATGCGGCGATCCCGCCGGCGAGGCTGAACTTATAGCCCGAACGATACGCACGCTGAATATAAACCGCGGCGCCCGGCTTTCCACAATAGCCGTATTCATGCCCGCGTTTACCGGCAGCCGGAAATTCATGGAAACGGCGTTTTCCAGATACGGGCTGCGTTTTCAAACCAATGAAGGAAAAAAAGCTTCCGAATTCAGCATAATAAGAAAACTCCAGGCGGCGCTGGCTTTTCTTATCAACCCCGATTCCGACACGTTTATGACGCTTTTTAGCAATTCAGCCTTCACAGGTTTCGCCGCCTTTAAAAAAATAAAATCTTCCACGCGCATTATGAAAAATATTCTTTCGATAACCAGAATTTTAGAACCCGGCATGGGATTCAGCGAAGAAACCGCCGAGGCCCTTCTGGCATGCGAACTCGAATCCCGCCCGGGCCAGGCCACCTTAATAAAAGAGCTCTACGGCATGTTGAAAAAATTCACTTCGTCCGCCGCCGCGATAACCGGATCCGTAAATAACAGCCTGGCCGAATGCTACGAACGCTTCGCCGCTTTTTTAAAGGCGGCGGAGTTCGTTACCGGTTTCCCTGAAGAAAACGAGCTCTTTAATTTCGTTATGGAAAAGGTCCGCGGAAAATGCTCTCAGGCGGCCGCCGCGGGCGTTAACGAAAAATTGAGCGTAAAAGAAGGCCTCACGCTGCTGCGCGGATTCATAGACCGGCTTTTCGTCCCTTCGGCTTTCGACGCCGAAAAACTCGAAGAAGGGCTTTCCGACGCCGTCATAATCCATTCAAAGCCTAATATCAATCTTTTCGAATACGATTACCTTTTTATAGCGGGAGCGGTGGAAGGGTCTTTCCCCCGGCACGGCCGCGAAAATTCTTTTTTCTTCGATCCGGCGGACCGCGAGCTTCTCGGATTCCACAGGCAGATTTCCCAAACGCGCTCCGACTCCAACCTGTTCCATCAGCTCGCAGCTTCCGCGGCTGAAGGCGTTTTCATAAGCGCGCCGCGCGGCCAGCTCGGCAGAAAATTCATCCGCTCCAGATTTTTCGATGAAATAGAAAACGCGGCGGTTTATGAAGAAAATAACGAAGCGCTTTCATATAACGATATCGTCGAATCGGCCGGTTCGCAGGGCATTTCCGCATGGCCGGCTCCGGCGCCCGATGCGGCCGGCCTTCGCGGAAAGCTTTACGAAAAACTGATGCGCGACATCCGCGAGGCGCAATTTTCAAAAAAAATTTCCTCCGAAAGGCTTTCGACTTTAAAAAGCGAAAATATACTCGACTGCTCAAAAATAGATCCTGAAAAGCTCCTCGCTCACCTCGGCGGCAGCGGCGGTCCGCTGCGCGTCAGTCCGACCGCGCTCGAAACTTTTTACTTCTGCCCCGCCAGATATTTTTTTGAAAAGTGCCTGGGCTTGAAAGCCGAAACGCCTTACAGCGGAGAACTCGACCCTTTAGAAGAAGGCAGGATCATACACGACGCGCTGGAAAAATTTTTCAGCGCCGCAGCCGTAAAAAAAGCCCTGAAAGACTACTACGAATCGGACGCCGAAGAAAGGGAGACGCAGCGCAGCGATATAGAAAGGCTGCTTTTTGACGCCGGATG
>MWBZ01000143.1 GCA_002069765.1 bacterium ADurb.Bin243 | reverse complement strand
AGTTCGATCCAATAGGTAGTGTCGGCGAAAATCTGCGTTTCTATTTTACCGTCTATATAAAGCAGGACCGTTTCCGCCGTTAAATTGGTGAATGCAGCCTTTACTGGCTCGCTTTCGCTTTTATCCTCCGTGAGGCAACCGTTGTTAAAAAGAACCAATGCGCACAGCAAAAATGCCGTCAGCATTCTTTTCAGATTCTGCATACAATATAGCTTATAAAACCTACCCGTTAGCGTACCTTTATTTTTATTTCAATACGCTTTTAAAATAGTCGCCGTATTTTTCAAAGTCGATTCTTTGAGAAAAAGGCAGAACTAATGGCGTTTTAGAATATCTTTCTTTTTCTTCGGCGCCGTTTTTCGAGGTCTGTTTCGTCTTAAGCGTGTCGCCTCCTTTCAATTCTTTTTTTAAATTATCAACCAGTTTGATTAATCTTTTCTGCTGCTCTTTGGCCGACTCTTTTTCCGCCGGAGCTCCGGCGCCAGCTGCTGAAGCCAGCGTTTTAAGCGCCGGCGTGCGGCCTATAAGTTCGTCGCGCGTGAGCGGAACCTTTTTCGGCTCCAGACCTTCTATAAGAGAATAAACAGCTACGGCCATCGATTTTGCGATAACGTCTTTTTTTGTGACCAATAACCGCCTGTCGTGTTCGTTTTCTATATATCCAAGCTCGACATAGGCCGTAACGGCGTTTACAAGCTGCGGCAGGGCCCAGTCTGATATAAAGGGTGCGCCGTGGACGCCGAGGTATTCTACCGGCGATTTCACATCGTTTATTTCCTTTATCTCTGCTGAAACGCCGTTTATATAATCCTGCCACAAGCCGAGCCTTATAAATTTGATTATTTCCTCGGAAGCGTAAAAATTGTCGCCGCCCGCGCCTATAATGCCGCCGTCGCGGCGCATGCTTTCAGGATTTGATCGCTCGCGCTTCCAGTAGGAATCGGGATCTTTATAATTAAGCAGGTTATCGTATTCGTCGTCTTTGCTGTAACGCCACTTTACCATCTGCCAGCGTTTGCCGATTTGCGATTTGTTGTCCGAACGCTTTCCGGTAAAATATGTTTCACAATCGTTTATGAGCCTTGATAAATTCGACAAAACCGAATTTTGAGGATAAAACCACGATATGATCCAGAAATATGTCAACGCGCTTTTAACCCCCAGACGGGTTTTTACGGTTTTCACGAAATCGAAAACATGATAATCGGGAATTATTACCGACGCCTGACCGCGCATATCGGGGTTATTCGACGAATTTATATGAACGCACAACACGAGTTCGGGCGTCATCATATTGATCTTGCTCATGCGCCCCGGAAAAAGGACTTCTGAAGGCTTTTTTTTATCGTCAAAACTTTCGGGCGAATCGAAGAGCCTGAAATGCCTGTTGACGTTAGCCTGGTCTTTATATTCCGGAGAATCGAAAGATTTATCGCGCGTAAGGCCCGCGTCAAAATTGACGCGCCTGTATTCTTCCGGTTTTTTTACGCCGTAAGACGCAAGCAGCTTTGAAAACTCACGCCATCCCTTATCGGTGTTGGCATTTCTTAAAATTTCGAAGGTTTTTTTACATATTTCGAGAACGATCTTTTCTTCGCTTTCCTGTTCGTGATAGGCTCCGTAATTATACCTCGTCAAAAATTTACGCGCTTTTATGTCCCAGTGATCGCCTTCGGTCAAAGAAGCCTTTTCCGACTTTCCGCCGTGCCCCGGATCTATTACGATTTTATAAGTTTTATATCTGGGGTTGAGCGCGACCGGCCCGGAAACAGTTTTTTTAGCGCTTTCTTTTTCGGCGCCGGAAGAGCCGTAATTCCAGAGCCTCGTTAAAAAATTATCTTTTATAATCGACGCTTTACCGGAAGCTGCGAACGCCTCTGATACTCCGGAAAAAAGAATTGCATAAAAAAAGACGATTATCAGCGCCGGTTTTTTAAAGAGATATGATTTCTGCTTCGAATAAAGATTGTTCATATGCTAATGCTTTCTCTCTTTTCTTTTGAATATTATCCAGAATTAATTTTTGTTATAATATAAAAACTTAACCTGAAAATTTTATAAAAATTTTTCAGCTAATTCATGAATAATATCGACACTAAAAATTAAAATAAAAGCCAAATTCAACAAAATATAATATAAAAATGTAGGCGTCACGAACGCGTCTCATTTTTTTAAAAGAGCAAAATAACGCAGCTTAACCCGGCTTAAAAATAAAGCCCGGTTAAGTTAACTTTTATGAAGGACCGTCTGATTTTAATCTTGAGATAATATGGCGGCTTTACGTTCCATAGGCCTTATTACGGATATAACGCGGCCGAGGATAGTGAGATGTTCTACATAAAACGGCTGCAGCTTGCTATTTGCAGGCTGAAGTTTAATCCGGCCGTTTTCGAGATAAAACCTTTTCAGCGTGGCTTTATCTTCTTCGACCAGCGCGACGACTATATCGCCGTTAGAAGCGTAGTTCTGTTTTCTGACAAGGACCATATCGCCGTCGTCGATAAGGTCTTCTATCATGCTTTCGCCTTTAACCTTTAAAATGAACGCCTCGCAGTTAGAAATTAGAGAACGGGCTATTTTAATGGTTTCGTCATAAGTTTCATAGGCGAATATAGGGCTTCCGGCCGCAATTTCACCGATGACGGGAACATCTACGACGTCTTCGGCGGTCTGCGGGTCGGCGGTTTTAAATTTCCATTTAGCCGGCCTTATAGACCGGGATTTCTTTGAATCCCTGAAAATCTGGCCTTTCTTTTCGAGTTCGGCAAGATGGTAATGGACCGTAGACGTAGAAGTGACCCCTATATGGTCGCTTATTTCATGAATGCTCGGCGAACTGCCGCGATTTTTTAACTCGGAAATAATAAAATCTAGAATAGCTT
The DNA here is from genome assembly GCA_002069765.1 of bacterium ADurb.Bin243. GTDB lineage: Bacteria > Muiribacteriota > UBA9980 > UBA9980 > UBA9980 > UBA9980. Next base: position 5,549 of record MWBZ01000143.1, on the reverse strand, counting down.
TTTGACGAGATGATAAAGTTGTGTCTGTCATAATTGACCAACCGCCTTTTTAACGTACTCCGTTTATCGAAAATTATTTCGATAATTTAATTCTACAAAAAAAAATCGTTAATGTCAATAATAAAAAATTAAAATTTTAAAAGCCTTTGCCTGACAAAGAAAATGAGCGGCCGTAAAACCGGTTGACATGCCGCTCATTTTTTTTATTTGGTGGATATGTTATGTTTATATTTATATTTTCTTCGCTAACACGAAAAAACTTTAATTCTGTGAAGCCATGTTCATAAGAGCGCTCGTGGTCACCCTTACGAATTCGGCGCAGAGCCCGAGGTTTATAAATTCAAACTTATCGGTGGTCTGATGATAATTAGAATTGGCTTCGAATTCGTCTTCTATGAATAAAAAGCATGGAATCTGGGCTTTTAAGAACGGTATATGGTCGCTTCCCCAGGGCCTGTATGAAACCGTTATTTTAAGGCGCTTTGTTTCATCTGTCTGCTCTTGCGCCGCTGATATGAAATTGGCTATAAAATCTTTATAATTTTCATATGTTTCAAAAAGGGAAGACAGCGGAGGAGTTTTATCGAATCCGATCATATCGAAATTTACGGTTCCAAGAACTTTAGATAATTCGCCGGACGCCTTTAATTCTTTTACATAGGCCGTGCTGCCTTTAAGGCCGACTTCTTCGCCGGCGAAAAGTACGAATCTGAAATTACCCGCCTTCTGGGTTTTGGAAAGTATATTGGCGGCTTCAAGAACGCCCGCGGAGCCGCTGGCGTTATCGTCGGCGCCCGGAGCGTCGGTCTGGGCCTTAGGCGAGGTGGAATCCAGGTGGGCGCATACGATATAAAAATTACCTGGCGTTTCAAATGATTTCTGCGCGACTACATTGACCTGCTTTCGCGAACCGTCGGTATATTCGTGCATCTTAACTTCGAGGCCCATCTTCTTAAACTCGGCTGCGGCCCATTCGGCTGATTTTAAATAGCCTTCGGCATAACTGTAACGGGTTTTAAAACCTTCGAGAGTTTTTATATACCTTGCAATCCTTTCTGAATCGACTTCGGCTTTAAAAGGGACTTTCGACCTTTTAACGGCCGGAATCTCTAAAAATTTTGAATCGATTCTCAAAGGGAGGCTTTGATCGAATTTTTCCAGTTTGAAATGGTTGCTTTCCTGACGGCTCAAGTCGTTTATAACGAACATCGGTGCCTGAAATATCGTATAGGCGCCATTTTCGTAAAGAACTTTAATGTCGCTTTTATATTCGTCGAGCGGCGAAGCTTTACCGCGGCGCATGGCGAGGAACGGTTCGCTCATTTTTTCAACGGCGTCGAGGCTGCGGACGGACTTAACGGCAAACGGGATTTTCGGCCTGTCGTTTTCAGCGCATGTTATAATGAGTTTATTGTCTATCTGGCACCAGCTGAGAACTTTTGCGTCATTTTTAAAGCGCTTAAGAGCCGAAGGCTCTATCGTTTTGATATCGTAAACAAGATAGGCTTTTTTTACGTCTTCAGGCTTTTTTTCAGAAGCGGAAACCGGGCTTAACGTTAAGCCTGCCGCCATAAAGCAGGCTAAAAGAGTACCCATGACTTTCTTCATTATACTACCCCTTTTATATTTATTATTTCAGTGTAAAAATTGTTTCATACAATTATACTTAAAAAAGCGAAGCGTGTCAAGGACGCTTCGCTTTTTCGCGCCGTTATTTATCTCCGCCTTCGCGTTTTTCGACTATAACGAGCGAATAGGCCCATGTGGTATCGCCCGACCCCATAGGGCCGCTAGTTACCACATACCATCCTTCCGCAAGGTGCTTATTAAGGGAGTCCAGATTATCTATAAGCCGGCCGTCGGCCCAACCCGTATTTACTATAATAGCCTTTTGTTTCTTAGCCATGCTGCTCCTTCATCACTTTATTTTTTTGATCTTATGGTTATTATTTTAATGGCTCCCGGGCCGGAGTTCGATACATGAATTTTAAAAGGATCGTTCCCGCAGGCCGAATTAAATTTTATAAGGTTAAAGCCGTAACCGTTAAGCTGCGCTGAATTATAAACCGAAGTCGCCGTCACTCCGGCGGCTGCGTTCAATCCGTTTAAATTCACGTCGAACGAAGATGCGAATTTAAAAATACCTTTCAGGTTTAGATCGCGGTAAGAATAATGTTCAGAAGGTTTTCTGCCTTCTGAAGCGAAATAAAGCGTTATCAAAAACTCTTCGAACGCTTCGCCGATAGACGACGCTATGCCCGAACGGATTATTTCAGCCTCGACGTTGGCGGTTCCGTTTTTGGCCGACTGGGCTATATTTTTTATATCCGCGCCGCGCTCATAAAGATATCTGAAAAACAGATAGCTGTATCCGTAGCTTCCGCGGTTTAAGTATTTAAAATTGTTGAGCGAATATGAATTGGCTTCGTTAAAAAATTCCGCCACTCTGCGTATATGAAAATTCCGCTGATACCCGTAGCCGGAAACATCCTCCGCGAGCATCGAAAGCCCTTCGTTGACCCACGTTTCCTCGTATCCGTTAACCAGCGAATGCCTGTACCAGTTGATCATATGCTGAAACTCGTGCGCTATAACGCCAAACAGCAGGTTAAAAAATCCTTCCCTGTCGCGGAATTCCGATTCCCGGTCAAAAACGCCTGAAAATATTATTTCTTTTTCGTTCGAATTTCTGAATTGCTCTATTCCCTGCTCGTTATAGCGGGCGAACTGGTTCATGGAGCTGAAATAGCCGAGGGCGGTGCCTTCGTTGACCACGCGCGTAAAAAGTATGAAAATTTTAGGATCGCCGTCGATGCCCGGATTGGGCTCGCCGCCGAATGCGGCCGTTACCGTTGAATAAATTTCGGAGTCGAAGCGGCGCGCTATCTCTTCGGCCCATTCTGCGCTCATGCGCTCGTAACGCCCGGGCATGCCGGTTTCTTCGAAAATATAGCAACGTTCTCCAACCGCCGCAACTTCCGCCGTAACAACCTGCCATTGATAGCTTTTCACATTGATCACGGAAAAGCTTTCCAGATCGCCTTTTTTATATTCGCGCGGGGCTCTTTCGGGCGAAGCGCCGCGATTTGCGCTCGGCTTTATTCCTCGCGCAAGAAGCTCGGCGTCAGAGCGGCGCATCTGCATGTCCGCGGCGGCCTGACCGTCAAGGATATCCGCCTTTGCAGAGAATGCTCCGGCGCGTATGGGAGTTTCCGGATAGCTTGCCTGCGCAGTCAAACCGCGGGCGAAAGTTTTAAAAAGATAAGACCCCGCCTCAACCCCTGACGATGCAATCATCAAAGCAAATTCTTCGGCGGTTTCATCGAAATCCGTAACCGCAAGGCATTTATCGCTTCCAGCCGGAAGATGAACGAGGCTCACCGAATAACCCGAAGCGTCAGAAGGCCCTATAAGCACTTCATCCGCCGGAGCACGTTTTAAAACGATCCTGCCGGACTTCAATTCGAGCCCTCTGACGTTATCCATGACTTTTTTCGCGAAAAATTCGCCCTGTATTTCATAATCGCCGGGGCCGCGGAGAAGTTCTGCGTGAAAGTCCGCCCCGTCGATCATGGAGGAAAAGCGTTCATCGATATTCACGGCGAGCGTAATTTCGTTTATGCTGTTTCTCGGGATTATTAAAGGCGGATTCGAAAACTCGAAGCTCATGGCGCCTCCGGCAAGGCCCGCGCGCCACATTGAACGGCCGTCCGAAACCGCCGCGGATTTTACCGCGATTCTTCCGCCGGCTGATTGAACGGCGAAAGAAAGCTTTTTGACTATAAGCGATTCGCTAGTGGGGGCGCCTATTACCATCTTAAGCACCGGCGAATCGTAATCTATATAAGCTTCGGCGGTTTGCGGCGCGTGCGGCGAAAGCGAAAACGCGGCTTCGCTGAAAGCCTTAACCGCGGAAAGTTTTACTTCAAGAGTTTTCGAGCGCCCTTCTTCCGCGTACTCGGCCATAAGCGGGACCACGCATTCGTCGGCCGGGGCGAAATAGGCGTACGGATCCACGCGTACTCCGCCCGCCGTCCACGAAGGGTTTACGGCCCTGGTTTCGCCGTCGGAATAAATCGCCGTAACGCCGGCTCTCGAAAAGTCGTACCTTGCGGATATTTCAACGGTATCTTCGTAGCGGGCCGCTTTTAGCCCTGAGAGAGTTTTAACGCCCGCCCCTGCTGAAAACGAACCGGAACCGGAACAACCCGAAAATATAAAGCACGACGCTATAATAAAAGCCGTAAAATATATCGGAGCGAACCCAGTTTTTTCTAAAAGCCTCAAATCCATGACTTCCTTTCATATTAACTATTAAGCAGCCGGCGCGGACGCAAAGGCGACCGCATTTCAAAGCGGATATAAACCCAATAAATTTTATCACTTTTAATGATTATATGTCAATTTAATAATTTATAAAATTAAATAACGGTTGACTTTCAAGAAAAAAAATGATATATTTCTAATTGAAATTAACTTTCATTTTCAATTTTAGAACGGACGGTCAACCATGAGTAACGGCAGTGTATTAAGCGATGTCATCGAAGTGAACCGGGAAGAACGCCTTCAGGATTTCCCGGTTTCCAATCAGTCCAGAGTAGCTCTGGTAGGTAATCCCAATGTCGGAAAATCCGTGACTTTCAATCTCCTCACTGGAAAATACGTCATAGTTTCAAACTATCCAGGCACCACGGTAGATTTCAGCAGCGGGACGCACCTTATAGATTCTTCGGCAAGCTGTGAAATCATCGACACTCCGGGGACCAATTCGCTAACGCCTAAAAGCGAAGACGAGCAGGTCACCCGTTCGGTCCTGTGGAACAACGATATAGATTTCGTAATACAGGTCGCCGATTATAAAAACTTGCGCCGTACGCTATCTCTGACTGTAGAAATAATAGAAATGAAATTCCCCGTGCTGCTTAATCTGAACATGGAAGACGAAGCGCTCGAACGCGGGATACGCATAGATTTAAAAAAGCTTTCAGGGCTTTTAGGCGGAGTGAACGTCGTAGCTACGACGGCCGTTATACGCAAGGGATTTTCCGAACTCAAGGCCGCGATGAAAAACTTCGTGCGCAGTGAAATGCGCATAAATTATCCTTCCGGCGTCGTCGATTTTTGCGCAAAACTCGAAGCGCTGATGCCGCAGGACTTTAAATTCAAAAGGCCGGCTGCGCTCATGCTTATATCCGGCGATTCTTCAGTGCTGGCCTCTTTCAGCGAACCGTGCCGCGAAAAAATAAAAAAACTTATTAAGTCTTGCGACCGGCAAATGCTTGAAAAGCTTTCCGCATCAATTTTCTCGTCGCGCGAAGCTTTCATCGATTCGGTTATCAAGCAGGTTTGCGTCTGCGGCGAGGCTCAGCCGGCAAGATCGTCATTCGCTTACAGGTTCGGGCTCGCCCTTACCGGCATAAAATTCGGCGCGGCCGCTTTTGTTTTAGTAATAGCCCTGCTTTATTACTTTGTAGGAGTGTTCGGCGCCGGAACATGCGTGGATTTTTTGGAAGAAACGATATTCAACGGATACCTGAGCCCGCTGGCGG
>MWBZ01000142.1 GCA_002069765.1 bacterium ADurb.Bin243 | reverse complement strand
AAAAAAATCTGCAGGATAACGTCCCTGTTTTTTTTAGCGGCCGCGGTAAGCTATTTAATCCGCGCGCTTGTGATACTGTCTTTTCCGGACCCGCGAGTGGAATTTTTACTCGATTCTTTTAACCCGCTTTATTATTATTTAAACCTTTCTCACAGTTTTATTATGTTTGTCAGCTTTATTTTCTGTTTTATATTCGTAGTTTTCATGATTGTAGGAAGGCTCGAAGCCGACCGCAAACGCTATGAAAACGAGCTTATCGAAAGCCGCAAAAAATTGATTCAGATAAACGCCGAACGCGACCGTTTTTTTGCCATAATAGCCCACGATCTTATGTCGCCTTCTTTTGCCATACCTGAATTGCTCGGGATCATAATGTCAGATTACGATTCTTGCACCGATAAGGAGATCAAGGAATCTATTACGGCAATTTATAAATCTTCGATTCAAATATGCGCGCTTCTTGAAAACCTTTTGACATGGTCGCGCTCGATTACCGGAAATATTACATTTTCGCCTGCTATAACCGATATCGTAAAACTTTTCGATTCGGTCTATCTGCTTAACGCCGAACGTATAAGGGCTAAATCTATTGAAATAAAAAACCTGCTGCCGGCGGAGCTTAACGCCTGTTGCGATTCGCATATGATAGAAACGGTTATTCGCAATATCGTAAGCAACGCTATAAAATTCACTCCGGAAAAAGGCGTTATAGTATTCGAAGGCCAAATCACCGAAAGCGGTATTGCCTTTTCAATCAAAAACAGCGGGGCGGGAATGGACGAAGATATCCGCAAGAAGCTTTTTAAAGTCGGTGAGCGTATTTCAAGGCCCGGCACTAACGGAGAACACGGGACCGGCATCGGCCTTTTAATAGTCAAGGAGTTTATCGATAGGCACCGGGGCTCTATAACGGTCGATTCCGAACCTGGCCGCGGCTGCTCATTTAAAGTCCTGCTGCCGAAGTTAATGTTGAAAAAATAAAAAATCCCTGAGTTATCAGGGATTTTTTATTTTCGTTAAAATTATAAAATCAGCTTAATTGCGTCTTAAATTTTTAACCTCTATCTTCGGTAATCATGACTTTGTTCGAACCGTAATCTTTATTAGTGGCTATTTTTTTCAACGATTCGTTGTACTTGACTCTGTCAGGAACGAAGATCAAATCCGCGACCGGATATTTAAATTTGAGATCTCGTTTGACCAGAGCTTTTTTCAGCATGGTTTCACGCTTATATTTGTTGATTATATAAAGTTTGTCTTTAAGGCTTTCATAAGTTTTTCCCTGGGCTTTTTTAAATTTATAGCTCTGCGTCGGGGTTTTTACCGTCGGGGCCGGAGCTTTTTCCGCCGTCTGTAAGGCTTTTTCCACTGGCTCTTCTGCCGAGATTTCAGCTATTTCGTTTTCTTTAACCGGGCTTTCGATAAGAGGCTTCATTTCTTCGGCATCGGGGCCGTTCTGGCGGCGCATTCCCCTCGGCGCGGCCGCGGCGCCTGAAACGCTTACGGCTGTTTTTGCTACTTCGCTTCTGGCCGTGGTAAAAGTTTTGGGCCGTCCGGTCAAATAGTTATTGTCGATTCTTTCTTTAAGAGTTTTTGCCATATAATTAGTATTATCTTTATGGCTGGCCGCGTTGTATAAGTTAGAATAAATTTCCGCTGATTTTGACTGGCCGCCTTTTACATCGACGTCGGTAAAGTTGGCAGCTTTTTCGACCAGCTCGTCTTTTTCGATTGCGTTGATATATTTGAGGCGTTTTTTAACTTCGTCTTTAAGCATTTTTGAATCTTTTGAATTATTTTCATCGAGTATTTTATTGATTCTCGAATAAAAATTGTTAAGGTATTTTATTTCGGCGTCAACCGACTTAGGACGTTTGGACGAAGTTAAGAGCGTCCTGTCGAGCTTTTCCTCGAAATTTGTTTTCGCCGTCGAATCAGGCGGCGCGAATATCGCCGGAAAATTTAACGCCGCTGTTCCCAGCGTGAGAAGCAGAAGAGAGCCCAGCGCGTATGCGAACTTGAATTTGAACCTGTCGATTTCTTTCTCGCAATCGTATGTGGGCGCTATTTTATAAAACAGGCCTTTAAAGCTTAGCTTTTCTTTTATGACGTTGAATGTTTTAGTTAGAAAACTTTCGCCGCCGTTAATGTCTCCGTGCAGGCAATAATTTTTAATGGCTTTTCCGATTTCTTCCGGCGCTATGCCATATTTTTGCGCCGCGTCTTCCAGAGTTAAATGACCTTTTTGAATGCTCGATACCGCTTCTTTAAGATAGATGTTGCTGCGACTGTTCATTTAATCACCCCGTTTTAGTTTTTAAATTAAATGTATATATTTAATATATTTTTTCGATGTTTCAACCGGCTGCGATTGATTTATTTTCTTATTTTTTTTATCGGAATTTTAATAATAAAGTTAATAAAGATAAAAAAATTTTTATAACTAATTTTAAGTTAATTTTTACCGATATGATGATTAAGCTTTAAAAAGATTTTTTTTCATTTTTATAAATATTTGGAGGTTAAAAAGATGCTCAGTTTCCAGAAGCTTTTGATTCACCCGCTTATAGCGGCGGCGCTGGTTTTGCTTGTCGCGGCGCCCGTTCTGGCGGCCAATGTGGCGCAGATAAAAAGCGTGTCAGTGCAGGAATTTCCCGACAAAGACCAGGTGGTGATTTCGGCGGACATGCCTATCGTTTTCCATGAAGTGAAATCGTCTTCTCAGATCATACTCGATATTCCGGATTCGGAATATATGAGCCAGGCCAAAGTACAGCTGGTTTTAAATAAAACTGTAAAGCTTTACAGAGGAATGAACCTTCAGAACGCGAAGCCTAAAACGTCCAGGATTATAGTGGTATTGAACGAACCGCTTCCGACCACCGTTTATAAGCAGAACAACCAGATTTTAATAGACGTGGATAAGAGCGCTATAATAGAAAGGCTCGAAGCCGCTTCGGCGGGCAAGACAAGCGCCGACAAGCAGAAAAGCGGTTCCAACACGCTTATCGAATATCATTATAACCAGGGAAAAACTTTTTCGCGCCTTGGCAAGTGGAATGAAGCCGTGGACGAGTATTTGAAAGCGCTTAAAATAGATCCGGCCAACGATAAAATAAAAATCGCGCTCGACGTGGCAAAAAACAACCTGAAATCCGACAACGAGATCGGAAAGGCCGTTTCGCTTTACCAGAACGGCGAATACAACGAGGCGATAAGGGCGTTCGTCGCGATCACGAATATGTGGCCTCAGGATATTTCGGCGCATTTCTACCTCGGCAAAAGCTATTTAAAGCTCAATAAATACCGCGAGGCCGTAATCGAATTCGAAAAAGTGATGGAAATAAATCCGGAATATGAAAACGTTACTTCGCTTTATGAGCTGGCAAAAAGAAGAAAAGAGCTCAACAACTTTACCGTCGAAATTAACAATCAGGACATACTCGACGTTTTAAGGACCATACTTCACGGCTCGGGATTCAATCTCGTAGCGGAAGACGGAGTCAAAAAGAAAATTTCGGTAGCTCTCGTGGATAAGACCCTCGATGAAGCGCTTAATGAAATAATCATTAAAAACGGTTATAAATATGAAAAAATAGATAACACTATCAAAATAATGCCTAACGTGGCCATGCCCGAAGACCGTGTTTATTCGCAGATGAACCTCGTAGATATGGAGATAGGCCACGGCCTTGAAGTTCTGTCCCGCCTTATGGAAAAGAACCTTATCCTGGATAAGTCGGTCGACAGCGTAAAAACTAATAAAGTAACGTTTTATATCAAAGACGAGCTCACCATTAAAGATATTTTCGACCTGCTTCTCAAAACCAACGATCTGGTGGCGATACCTTATTACGAAAACACCTTTATCATAATGACGCTCGAAGAATCCAGAAAAAACAATAAATATTCAAAAAAAGAATATCATGTAATTAAAGTCATCAACTCGAAGCCGTCGGAGCTTTTAAGCAAGGTTTTCACTTCGAAGATGATCGCGGACAACATAAATAAGGACAATCTTTCATACGACGACGATAAAAGCATAGTATCGATTTTCGACGTGCCCGAAAAAGTGAAGCTTCTGACTTCGGTCATAGAGAAAAACGATATTAAAGCCCAGCAGGTTACAATAGCGGTCAAACTCATCGACGTCAATAAAGCCGCCAAACGCACGCTGGGGTTGAATCTTAACAATCTTGACAACGAGTCTAAACTCGATAAAGACGCGCCGTTCACGCTTAACGTTAAAAACCTCGGCAAAATTTCGCTCACCAAGCTCGACGCCACTATCGATATGCTCGAAAGCGACGAAGGCGCTAAAGTCATAGCGTCGCCAATAACGCGCGTAATGCATAACGAAGAAGCTACGATACAAAGCGGCCGCGTCATACCGGTTAAAGACGTTCAGCAGCTGCCCCAGTATGAAGGCGGTAAAATAGTCGGCTACACAACCACGGAATCGTGGACAAGCGTCAACGTCGGCGTGGAGCTTTCGGTCAAGCCTACCATTCATAACGACGGCGAAATAACGCTCGACGTTAAAATAACCGACGACGACGCGCCTAACGTCGGCGACGCTACGGTCGGTTCCCACTTTCAAACCGTCGGTCGCAGCACGCAGACGAAGCTGCGCCTTAAAGACGGAGAAACTATAGTTATGGGCGGTTTCATAAAGCAAAAAGAAAACGGAAGCGAAAATAAGCTCATGTTCTTCAACAAGCTTCCCATAATCGGAAAACTTTTCCAGAAGAAAGCCAGCTCGAAAACGCGCGACGAGCTTATAATATTCCTGACTGCTTATCTGGTCAATAAAGACAACGAAAAACCCGAAGACGAAAAGCAAAAAATTTCTTCAGACCTTTTAAAATATAACTTGCATAATTAGAGTTAAAAATATATAATAAATAAAAATTACCTGGTTTAAACGGGTGCAATTGATTTAATTGCACCCGTTTTATTGGGCTGAAAAGGAATTTAAATGGCTAAAAAAGAAGCGGCGGGCAAAGAAGAATTTTTCGATAACGCCGGACGGTATGCGGTAATAATAACTGCGGTTTTGACTCTTTATATTTTCACGACCGTGAATACGACTTCTTTCGTGGTGCCGAAATCTTTTCTTTTAAGGCTTCTTACCTTTTCCACGGCGATATTTTACGTCTTTACGCGGGGCTTCAAGCTCAAAAGCCATCCGGTTAATTTCGCCCTGTTTTGCTATTTTTTATCGATATTCTTTTCCGTGTTTTCTTCGGTAAACTCGTGGGTGAGCCTTCTAAGGCTTTCCGAATACGCTTCTTATTTTTTGATATTCATATTCACTTTCAATTACTTCGACCGCAGGAATCTGGGCGCCCTGGTTAAAGCTTTGCTTTATTCCGCCGTTCCTATCGTTTTTTACGGCGTATTGCAGTATATGCAGATAGATTTCGATTTCTGGGAAAAGCCGCAGGGGCGTATGGACCTTTTTTCGACGCTCGGAAACGTCAACTGGTACGCGCTTTATTTAAGCGCGATCATTCCGCTCGCCGTTTACGGAGCTTTCAGAAAAGAATCGGCCGGCTATGAAAAAGCCGTCTTTAACGTATTGCTATTTTTTTCTATCGCGTCGCTTATAATTTCGTATTCCCGCACGGCCGTGATAGCCTCCGTAGTTTCGGCTTTTATCGGCTCGGCGCTTTATTTAGCGGCCAACCGTTTCAGCGTTTCGGCCGAATTCGTTAAAAAATCGGCGTTCGTATGCCTGATAGCGGCCGTGGTAGCCGCCGTTTTTAGTTTTTACAACCCGGTGAGCAGCACGCGTTTCGCCGAAGGCGGCTTTTTAAGCCGCATGAAGGCGGGTTTTTCATTGAGCGAGCATAACGTCGCCCAGAGGCTTTTTATATGGCGCGTAAGCCTGGATATGTTTATGGTAAAACCCGTTCTGGGGCTGGGGCCCGGCGCGTTCAAAATTAAATACCTGGATTTCCAGAAAGATTTTTTAAAGCGCAGCGGCAACGCCGAATCGTTCGACGACATCGCCGGAAACGCCAAAGAAGCCCATAACGATTACGTTCAGACGCTCACCGAATGCGGAGCCGCGGGCCTTTTAGCCATGCTTTATTTCTTTTTCGTTATATTTCGCCAGGCCGCCGCTTATATAATTTATAACCAGGGCGGCCCCAAATTTTTAGCGATCGCGCTCGCCGTTTCGCTCAGCGCTTTTTTAACCGGCGCGCTCGCCGATTTTCCTTTTCATATACCGCCTAACGCCATGCTGATTTTCATTCTGGCCGCCATGCTTCTTATAGTTTCCGGCGGGGGCGATAGCGCGGAAGAAGGCCGCGCCTCTTCCGGCGCGCTTTCAATATCGGCCGAAAGCGTCGATCAGTATTCGCTTAAGCTTGCCTTCGGCTTTTTCGCCGTTATCGCGATCATATTCCTGGTAATTTTGCCTTTTACGGCCGACTGCCTTGCGGTGATCGGTCAGAATTACCTTAAAGAGCATCGTTTCAACGAAGCGGTGCCTTACCTGTCGCGGGCCGTTTCGCTCAATCCCGCCCAGGGCGACGCGCTTTACCTTCTGGGAACCGCTTACGTCGGCATGGCCGCTCCGGCCAACTCTAAATTAGACGCCGAGCTTCTTGACCGCGGACGCGACCTTTTGATAAAATCTAAAAATTATACTATCGACAAGGGAATTTATAACAATCTCGGCTTTATTTCAATAAGAAAACAGCTTTATGACGACGCGGTCGGCTATTTCGAAAACGCTATCGGATGCGATCCGAAATCGGCGGATTCCCTTAACAATCTGGGCATAGTTTATTTTCACAAAAAAGTTTATGACAAAGCCGAATATTATTATAACAAGGCGTTGAAAATGAATCCTTATTTTCTTACCGCCGTTAACAATCTCGGCGATTTATATTCTAAAACGGGACAATTCGACCGCGCCGTAGAATTTTATTCAAAGACGCTTGCAAGCTCCATGGAGGTCGTTATCACGGAAAATCAGCGCCGCAACGTTTTTAATTTTACTCCCGCGTCCTGCCGTAGCGAAATAGCCCGCGCCGCATATCAAATCGGCGAAATCCACGCCGGCCGGGGAAATTTTGAATCGGCCCTCAAATATTACTCGGCGGCTTATGAAAATTTAACTTCGATGCCGCAAATCCCGCTTAAAATAGCCGCCATGAATTTTAAACTGGGCAGAAAAGAAGAAGGCGCAAAATATGCGGATTATGTTTTGAAAAGCGCTCCCTCAGGGTCCGAGCATAACAGGCAGGCGGCCGAGTTATTGTCTAAATACGGCCGTTAGCGTCAATGCGGCTGTGAAGCCTATTTATATGCAATAATTGGTTTCGAGAAATTTTATCAGTTCGTTTACTACGTCCGGCAGGCGCTCTTTTTTTATGGCCTCTATAAGGTCCATTATATCGTTATAGCTGAAAGATTTGGTAAGCCCGCTGGAAGCCTTTAAAAAATAAAATTCGGCGGATTTGGGCGGCGGCTGATGGCCGCTGATGCCGGATTTCCATTTGTTGAAAGGATATCCGTGCTTTTGCATGAGGGCGTGGACCGTATTGGCAGGAATGGATATGCTGCGGTTGATTTCTTTATGCGGCCTTTGAGAATCATGGCTTTTCTGTCCGGCTTCTTCTTTGTAAAGCAGTTCGCCTTTTTTATTTATATAGTTGAAAGTTTCGCCGATTTTTACGCAGCAAAGCCCATTTGCGAACTGGAAAGTTTCGTTGAACTGAGCTTCTATGGCCAGCTCCCCTTTTTCGTTTATAAAACCCCATAAATCATTTATTTTGACGGCGGCCAGCCCTTCGCTGAAGCTGGCGGCGTAATCGAATTTGGCTTCTATAGCCCATTCTCCGTTCGAATTTATGAACCCGTATTTTTTATCGAACTCTACGGCGGCCAGCCCGCCGCAGAATTCGCGAGCTTTGTCGAAATGGGGCTTAATCGCGAACCTGTTTTTAGAGTCTATATAGCCGTACTTTGAGGAAATTTTAACGCATGCGAGGCCTTCGCTGAAATCTTCCGCGCCGTCGTAATCGCATTTGATCGCAAGTTCGCCTTTCGAATTTATGAACCCGAATTTTTTATTTTTTCTTACAAGTGCGAACCCGTTTTTAAAAGATGCAATTCTTTCAAAATCGATATTTTTAAATTGCGGTTTTCCTTCGGTATTGATATAATTCCATTTTCCGTCGCGTTTCACGGCGGCGAGGCCTTCGCTGAAGTCTTTTGCATCTTCGTATTGCGCCTTGACGGCCAGATGTCCGTTTTGATTGATATATCCGTAGTTCTGGCCGGTATAAACGCGCGCCAGGCCGTCGGAAAAATTATATGCCGCCTCGAATTGAGCGTTAATGGCGAAATCGCCCGAAGCGTTTATAAATCCCCAGCTGATGCCGTTCATGACGGCCGCTAGGCCGCCGTTGAAAGGATATGCGCGTTCGAAGGTAAAAGGAATTACGAGCCTGGCGTTAGAATCTATGTAACCGAATTTAAAGTTATTTTCGAGCGGAAAAAGTATTACGCCGTTCTCGTTTTCCAGGGGTTTTTCGGCTGCCGGGGGGGCGGGCGGCGTTTCAACTTTTTTTTCTGCGGGCGTTTCAATTTTAGCGGTAATATCGTTATTACCGGCGGTATTTTTATCGCCGGGTATAATTTCTTCGCCGCTAT
>MWBZ01000141.1 GCA_002069765.1 bacterium ADurb.Bin243 | reverse complement strand
GCCGCTGAAGAAGCAGGCATACCGGCCGCGAGGCTTGTGATACCCGGAGACGGCGAAACCGTTTCGTTTTAATTTCATAATCTATGGTAATCCTTGCCAAAACATAAGAATTTTGATATAATATATTAATAATCAGAACGCCTTGACAACTATAAATTCAGTGTTGACTTTTTGTTATTGTAAGGTTTGAAATATAAAAGGAGCGCAAATGCCTCAAAAAACCTACGGATTTTTATTCGACTTCGTTTTTAAATACGTATTCGGGCGCGCGCAGAACGCTCAGCTGCTTTCATATTTGTTGAACGCGCTTCTTGATAGGCCTAACGACAATAAAATCAGCGTTATCGAAATATTGAACCCGTTTAATTTAAAGGAATTTTCGGACGACAAGCTATCGATAGTCGATGTGCGTGCTAAAGACGAAAAGGGTGCGTTATATACGATCGAGGTCCAGCTTCTCAGCCACAGTAAATTTATTGAACGCTCGCTATATTATCTCGCGCGGCTTTATTCTTCGCAGATAAAAGAAGGCGAGCAATTCACTAAATTGCGGCCAACCATAGCGATTTCGATAGTTAATTTCGATCTATTAAGCGCAATCGACGAACTGCATAACGTTTACAAAATGATCAACGAAAAGACCAAAACAGAATTGACTGATATTTTTGAGCTTCATTTCGTTGAAATGACCAAATTTAAAATAGACAAGCCCCGTTCGCTTCGAACCCGATTCGAAAAATGGCTTCATGTGCTTAAATTCGGCGACGCCATGTATGGCGGCGAAAACGGGCTTCCAGAAGAACTGTTGACCGAGGAGGGAATTATTATGGCATTCGAAGAAATGAAAAAAGTGAACGCCGATTCCGAAATGCGCTACATAATGGAAGCCAGAGCGCAGGCTATATCGACGATAGCGACCTTAGAGGACGATTATTACAATAAAGGAAAAATTGAAGGGCAGCTTGAAGCTAAATTAGAAGCCGCCAGAAATTTGCTCGATGTGCTTGACGTTAAAACGATAGCCGAAAAACTAGGGCTTTCAGTAGATGAAGTAAACAACTTAAAACAGTCTCAAAAATAGGTTATTTATATGAAAAGGCATTTAATAATAAAAAAGTGAATGTAATAAACATTTAAGCGGGCGGAAGTAACGATTTAAATATTTAGGATTTCGTCGCTGAAATCGTCCTTAATCACATCACTTGAACAGATAATGGTATAAATATTAAAATCGAGCGTTTTTCTTTTTTCTGTTATTCGGGCCTTACAATCGTTCGATATCTGGCATAATCCGTCGGTTATCATAAGAATATCGGCTTTGTTATAGCCTTTGATCGATTCGATTATTTCTATGCTTTTTTCGATAGGCGTATCAAAATCGGTGCCGCCGCCGAAACCCTGCTTCAAAAATTTCAATATTTCAGAATTTTTTTCAGATTTCTCTATATTCAGCTCCCGGGTCTCTCCGCTTGCGCCGAACAAAATTACATACAGGCTTCTGTTTTCTTTTTCGAGTATATTGGCGACCGCGAGCAGCAGGGCTTTTGCTTTTAATATTCGGATGCCGTCCATGCTCCCGGAAGTGTCGATGCAGGCCACCGCAGGGCCTTTTTTACGGCTCTCTTCGTCCTTTTGCTCTTTCGATTTTCCGATAAGTTCGTATGTTAATAACCGTTTTTCAAGATATCTGGAATAAAAAAGATATTCAAGTTCTTCGTTTTCGAGATTGATCAATTCGCTCGGCAGCATTCTCTCCAGATCATCGCTGAGGCGTATGCCGAAAACTTCGTTGTTACCTCGCTTGTCAACCCTGGTCACGCTTCTCTTTTTAATTTCAGAAATATAATTTTTACCTAATTTTTCAACTATTTCGGTAATTTTACGGTTCCGGGCCATTTCATTTGCAAGTGCAGAAAAATCTTCGGCGAGTTCCTTGAGCTGATTGAATGAATAACTGTGTCCGGTTAATTTTAAAAATTCTTTAGCGCTGTTGCATTGTTTATCGATCTCATCGAGAGTTTTAGAAAAACTTTCAAGAATTTCAAGCGCCTCGGGGGGGATTTTTTCGTCGGATATTTCGTTTTTATAAGCCTTTGCCTCTTCGAGTTCTTTTTTGATTCTATCGATCATTTCAGGCGTCAGTTTTTCATTTTTCAAGCTATCGATAATCTTATTGATGTCGGGCTTTTCCGCGCGGCGTTTTTTGTCGTTTTGCCAATCCCATAATTTCCATTTTGTCGCACCGATTTTAATCTTAGCGGTTGCCTTTAACAAACCTATTGTAGGTTCCCAGGTTTCGTTCAGATCATTAATATCGAGATCGAAAAGATGGTTCTGAGTAGATTGATAAAGGCACTTGCGCGAAAAATCGTGGCAATTTTTAAATGCCAGAAGATAATAATCTCTTTCGCCGACACGACTGGCCGCCTCATTTGAAACGTCATGGTCACCGACAGCTCCCGATCCATTGCATGAAACATAAATTTTCGAATACATCTTGCCGCTGCTTACGAAATCCCTCGGGCTGATGATTTTCACCTTCGATTGCGCAAAGCCGGTAACAGCAATATTTGAAATTTTATTATCGCCGGTATAAATGCCTGAATGCTCGACGGCAAACCATAAGTCGGAATATACGACGCTGCCTTCAACTGGCCGGACCTTTTCACGAAACCAATCGTCGATCCAGTATTTTAAGGGTTTTATAAACAGCCCGGCTATGCCGGCCGCTTTTGAAAAAAGATTGAAAACCATCTTACCGCCGATGTTTTTGAATAATAAAGACAAAAAAATTAAAGCCAGATATTTTCTTTTAGCTGCTCTTCTAATAAATTTTGAGATATTTTAACCGAATTTTTTTTCGGTTCATACGAGCCGGAATTATAACCTGCAGCAGACGGAACCGGAATATTGTTGTCGGCATCCCAGTTCCAATTTTGGTCGAAATCCCATTTTAAATCTCTTTCAAAGAATGTTTTTGTCAAAATGTTTTTACTGACGGATTTTCCATTTGCGCCATTTGGATTCGATTCTTTGTCAATATCTTCAGTAGAATAACCTTTATAGATTTCAAGGCTATCGATTGCATAATTATTTTCTAATATTCCTTCACTATTTCCCCGGTTATTGTCGTTACAAATTCTAAATGGTTGATGTCCTTCAATACTTTTACTTAATACAATACAATTTAATATCTTACCGTAATTATTGATAGATATTCCGCCTGAGAATCTAATATATCCTGATGATTTTGATGACGAGGCTTCGCTTAAATAACAATTTAATATTGTACCATTATTTATACCCGTTATTCCGCCTGAATTTCCTGAATTTTTACGTGGTGTTATTGAAGATATATCCCCGCTGACTGAACATTCAGATATTTTATTTGTATTGTCATAACCAGATATCCCGCCTGAATATGATCCGCATTCATTTGATTCTGATGAAATTTGTGCTTTAACTAAACATTTGTGTATTATCCCTTCATTAGAACCCGTTATTCCACCTGAACATGCTAAATTTCTTGGTGATGATAAATTTTGTGCATTTGATTCTGATGAAATTTCACCAATTACCGAACAGTGATCAATATTACCGATATTTTTACCCGTTATTCCGCCTGAATATGAAGAGACTGAATAGTATTCCGTTAATACTGATGAAATTATGCCATTTATTGAACATTTAGTAATATTGCCTTTATTTTCACCTGCTATTCCGCCTGAATAGGTGTTTAACTTTTTTGCTGCTGATGAGATTTTTCCAGTTACTGAACATTCGCAAATCGTGCCTTCGTTAATTCCGGTAATTCCACCAGAAGTGTCGGCCGAATAAATCTCAACATTATCTAAAACAATATTTTTAACGGTCGAATCTTTTTCAGTTTTTTCAAATAATCCTGCAATTTTTTTGTTTGCAATTTTTAAATTGGCTATTTTATATACGCCGCCGTCATAGTGTCCCCCAAATGAAGGCAGAGGATCCCAATTCTGAATGCCGCTCAAATCTATATCCGCCGTTTGGCTGAAATAAATGCCAGCAGTGCTGAAATTTTGATTGCCAATCGAATACAGGTCATGGTCATTTTCGATTAAATAAGGGTCATGCTCCGTGCCGCTGCCTTTAAATGGCCCTTTGTTAATTGCCGCTTTTGTATTTTTTTTACCGACGGCGTTTATCGTTTTTTTCCCTTCCACGCAATTCTTGTTAACTATCCTCACTATTATGTCAGATACTTTCAGCGCGTTTTTAGGATCGTTCCAGAGGCAATTTCGAAGTAAAAGCAGATCGGAATAATTAACCTCGTTCCGTTCGTTCGTATAGGCCGATACTTTTAATAAATTCAATAATTTGATGAATTTGCGGTCCGATATTCTTTCAACTTTGTTTTCCTTGAATGCGCTTTTGTAATCGCTTCTGATCTCTTCTATTGCTTCTATTATATTTTCAGGAATTTTAATTTCATCAAAATCATTTTTAATCGCTGATAGTTCTTCTTCGGTTACCGCATTATTTTCGTCAATTGTAAACTCTTTGCTTCTGACATTAAATAACGCTCTGGCATCTCCATCGTTGACGTAATCCACAATTAATTTTATTATGAACCTGTCGTAGATTGCGTTCAACTCATCGTCGCCGGCCGGGAGTTCGTTCGATGCGCCCACAAGCGAAATCAAAGGCACTTTTAGCTTTTCTTTTCCATTATGATATATCTTCTCATTGATAATCGTCAAAAGTGAATTCAAGACCGATGAGTTGGCCTTAAAAATTTCGTCTAAGAACGCTACTTTCGCGTCCGGCATATAACCTTGAGTGTTGCGCCTGAACCTGTCCTCTTTTAATTCTTTTATGGATAGAGGCCCGAAAATCTCTTCTGGTGTCGTAAATTTAGTCAAAAGATATTCGAAATACTCGCCATTTTTTATGACATGCGACAACCTTCTCGCAATTTCGCTTTTAGCGGTGCCAGGAGGGCCTATTATCAGTATGTTTTCATGTGCGAGCATCGTCAATAGCGATAATTTAACAATTTCTTCCCTGTCGATAAGCCCTTCGTTCAAATCCGAGATCAGTTTTTTCAATTTTTCTTTCATCTATTTTTGCTCCTGGCGATTTTAATGAGAGTATTTTACCGGGTTAGGCCGGACATTATCATAATACAACTTAAATCCAAAATCAAGCACTATTTAACTGATTTTTTAATAAATTCAGCGGCGGGTTTTTTATGCCGTTTACCCTCACACAATTTAATTATATCGCAACCTCTAAATAAATGGTAGTGAACAAATTATAAAAAATATCGAGCGCCACGATTCTATACAATGTCTTGCTATAAAGTGTTTTGCATATCCAGATTCGCCGGAGTGATTTTAAATTATGAACAAAGGCATTAGCCGGCACTTTACAATAATAAAGCATCAGTTTAATTCGGGCTGGAAGGGATTATAATCGAAGGGAGGGGTATTTTGACCCCTCCCTTCCCTTATCTAAAAAATTATTTTACCCGCGCAAAATGAAAAAGGCTATTTTTTCACTTTCCGTCGAATCGGTTTTGCGAGATTTAGTTTCCGGCCGGCGCCGTTTCCGGAGCGGAATCAGTTCTGCCGTGGCTCCATTTTTCCTTGAATATTCTGTACTTGAGCTTTTTGAGCCACGATTCGCGCTCGAAGGGCCTGATCTTGACGACTGGAGGCGTGCCTTCGGCGACGAGCTCGAGGTCGGTGTTACCTTTTATAGTAGGTATTCCGGCCATCTTGCGAAGCAGGGGAAGCGAAAGTATTATGCGCTGCCATTCGAGATTCGGTACGGAAAAACTTGTTCCGTAGCCTTTCACCGGGATCTGGCGATAGTGGACGATATCCCATGAGACCTGGTCTGAAGGCAGGTTTGAAAGTTCCTTGACGAAGTCGGTAACGATATCGCGCGGAAAATCGAGGAGATGATATCCTGAAAGGTAATTTTTAAACCCGGCCGCGCGAAGGGATTCGGCCGTGAAGGTGGCGCAGTTTTGCTTGCGCTTCTTATATTCCCATTTAGGATCGCCTGTAACGCTCTCGCTGTTGGCTTTTGCCCAATATCCCGCGATGATGTCCGGCCTGAAATTTTCGGGAAGCTTATAAACTCTTACGCCCCAAACGCTGCGGCCATAGCAGGAACCGTAGCTCGAAGCGAAGACGTGGGATCTGTCCGGCGGCGTGGTGCCGTAAAGATAATCGGCTATGGGCAGGACCGCGCATATTTTTTTAGTCTTGTCGTAATATCCTTCGCTCACGGTGTAAACGGTGCCGGTGACCGCTACGCTGACATGGCCGCCGGGATTTCCTGAAATGGCCTTTCCGGTCGAAAGGACCGCTTCTGAAAGCAGCACTTCGATTACCGGCGCGCCATTGATTTTATCGAGTTCAGATATGATCGACGAATAATTTGCTATAGGCGCGCCGTTTTCAACGCCGAATGCCTGCGATGAGGCCGCTGCGGCTCCGCCGTTATCCGCGGACGGCTGTCCGGCCTGCTGACAAAAAGCCGGCTGGGCCTGAATGATAAAGGCGCAAGCGGCCGTCAATAAAGCGGCTTTAGAAAATATCGATATAGTTTTCATGCAGTCTGCCTCCTGAAAAAAATATAAAAATTCAATGTGAAATAATTATACCAAAATTATTATAAAGTTTCAAGTTTTGGCCGGGCGTCCGGACATATTTTGTTTATTACACTGAGCATGCTATTTACCAGAATGCTTACCACAAAACCCTTAAATTGACTAACCAACAAGCCATTATTGCTGCGCAGACGCGCGCGTGCGCGCGTCTGCAAAAAACAGAAAAAGAAAAAAGTAAGATGAGCATAAAAGAAATTTGAGGCGATTACCGAAAAGAACCCGGCAAAATTAAAGCGCAGTAATAAAAGCCGGCACTTAACAAAAATAAAGCGTCAGGCGAATCAGGGGTTGGAAGGGATTTTAAGGGAAGGGAGGGGCCTTTGGCACCTCGCCTTCCCTTATCAAAAAAATATTTTACCCAGGCAAAATAAATAAAATAATAAATTAAAAAACTTAAAAGTTTAAAAGTTTTCATCGGTATTGCCGTATTTGTGATTTTATGATAAACTGAACCGATTTGATTTAAAGCTTTTATTAATGAAGGTTGGTAAAATGAAAAGGCCGGTTTTTGAAATCTGGTTTAAAACGGCCGGCGCGCGATTGATTATTGCCGCGGCGGCTTTATTGTTTTATTTGCCGCCGCTGCCGATAGTTTTTACGGGCTTTATAACGCCGGCTTCCGCCGCGCAGGATACGGGCGCAGAATATGAAGTGAGCGGAAAAATTATGGACATATTCGATGAAACCAGGATATATAAAGCCGTAGTTTCCTTCGATGACGAGCAATTTTTAACCGGCGCGTCAGGGCATTTTTCCGCGAAATTAAAACCGGGAGTTTATAAGTTCAGCGTAACTTGTGAAGGGTATTATCCGCGAGTGATCAATAACTTTGCGGTCGAGTCCAACGAAGAATACGATCAATACATAATTCCGCAATCTTTCGATCTTGAAATATATAAAAAGTTCAACGCGTATTCCGGATTATTGCCGAAATTCGCTAATCCGCCCCAGATAATAATCGGCACCGGAAAATATAACGGGTCTAAAAACTCGTTTTCAAGCGAACAGATAGATTCAATAAATTCCGTAATAAGCCAATTGAAATCGATCAGCGATTTTTTCAGCCGTTCTACGGTCGTTAAAAGAGATATTGAATCCGCTAAAGATATTCCCGAAGATGCTATCGTAATATGCCGCGACGATTTCGCCAACTACACCGAAGGCGGCCACGCCGAGCATCACGGTTGGAAACGCTCGCATCTGATCGTCGTAAATCCTCTGCATAACCGCCTTAAGGGGTTTTTTGAAGTCGTGCTAAGGCACGAGCTGATGCACGCCATAGGTTTTTACATTCACGTTCCGCCCGAAACCGACAGCATACTCGTGCCCACTTTTCCTATTCCGCCCGATTACACCGCGCTGGACCGTAAGGTGATTAAACTCTTCTACCGCATGCCTTCAAAAGTGAGTTACCCCCATGCGACCGACGGAAAATAAATTACGCGCGTTCCGATTCTTCCAGCCGTTTAGGGAAGATAAAATTACTTTTTTCAACCTGTACCAGAAGGCCTTTTAAATATTTTCCCTCCGGAAATGTCGAGCTGTACGGATGGTCAGGCGACGGCCCCGCGCCCGAAAGCACTTTAAGCGACGCGCCCGCCTCGCGCGCCGAATTGAAAATTACCGATTGGAATATCTTTTCGCTTACCAGCCCGGTGCATGAAAAGGTGAACAAAAATCCGCCGTCTTTAACCGCCTGTATCGCCAGCTTGTTTAAATCGCCGTAAGTGCGGTAGGCGCGGGGCAGCTCGAGCTTATTGGCGGCGAGTTTGGCCGGGTCGCATATTATGAAATCATACGTTTTGCCTTTGGCGAGGCAGTCCCTTAAATATTCGAATACGTTCATGTTTAAAAATTCGACTTCGCAGCCGTTGATTTTTGCGTTTTTTCTAGCCGTGGCTATGGCGTCGGAATCGGTGTCCACGCACGTTACGCTCTTAGCGCCGGCTTTTTTCATTGATATTCCGAACCCGCCCGTATAGCAGCATAAATCAAGGACTTCCATTCCGGCGCACATTTCCGCGGCCAGCCTGCGGTTGAGCTTCTGGTCGAGGAAAAATCCGGTCTTCTGCCCCAGTTCGAAGTC
>MWBZ01000140.1 GCA_002069765.1 bacterium ADurb.Bin243 | reverse complement strand
CATCGACCTGTAGATTTTATCGAGGCCCGCCTTTAATTCAGCGCGCTTCGCTGTCTGAGCCTGGATCTGCTTATGAAACTTATCTTCGATTTCCAGAAACCCGGCGGTTCTTCTGGATAAAATCGTTTTTCTCGCTTCCTCGCCGGCCGCGGCCTTGATTTCCTGTTCGTATTTATCCGAAAGCGAGGCTGTTTCCACCGATTTTCTACCGGAAAGAGTTTTTATCTCCGATTCTGCCAGCGCAATTTCAGATTTGATTCTTTCTATTTCGGCGGAATTGGCTTCCTTCAGTTTTAAATATGCGCTGTTTCTTTCCTGCACTGCTTTATGCAGTTCTTCGGCCGGCGCGTCTTTTTTAAACGGTTTTATAAAAAGGCCCGTCTTTTCGTCGTGATAGCGCATAAGCGGGTGCATGGCGAAAACGGCGGCGAGATCTACGGTAGCGATCCTGTCGGGGGCGGGATCGGGCTTGGCCGCGCCCTGGTCCTGCGATAAAGCGGTAAAGCAATAAGACATCATTATCACCGTAATTAATAAAACCAAAATATTTTTCCTCAAAGTATTGCCTCCTGAAATTAATTTTTTATTAAAAATTTAAACTCTAAACTTCATTTTTTAGGCCGCTTTTTATTTTGCGCCTTCATTCGCCCCGGCGGCGGCAGCGATCGACGCCAACGCGGCGGCGTAAAAAAAACATCCCAGCGCAAATGACGCCGTTATTCCGAAAGCCAGAGATACGGCTACGGCCGCCACTGAAAATAAAACCGAAAAAGCGCCGTTGGCACCGAAAAACCATGGTATTAAAGCTCGATGCCCGTTAGATGCGAATTTCAAGCCCATGGGAAAAGGCATCCCCATAAAAAATCCAGGTATGAAAACCATTAAAGCCGCGGCGGCTATGCGCGTGTAATTTTGGGCCCCTCCGGCCGCTTCGGTTATGCCGGCCGTCAAAAAAGACAGCGGCGCGATAATGAATATAATCGCCAGAAGGATTTTTTTTATATGACGCGCTTCGGCGGCGGGCTTAATGTAAGCCGAAAATCCGCTTCCGAGGCCGCCGGCGACAAGAAGCGTGAAAAGCACCACCAGAAGGCCGTAAACCGGATGGCCGAGAAACGTGTTGAGCCTTTGCATCAGCGCTATTTCTACAAGCATGAAACCCGCGCCGAGCGAAGAAAAATAAAATATAAGCGGCAGCGAATCGCGCCCCGGCCTTTTAGAGCCGCGCAAAGCGAGCGGAATGAAGACGCAAACCAAAGTCAGTATAAAAACTATTATCAGTAAAGCCGCAAGAACCTTGACGGCTTTCATATTGGCGGTGCCTACGATCCCCTGTTGAACGGCCGCCGCGTCAAAAACGCTCGAAAAGCGGAGCATATTAAAGAAAAAAGGCCTGTCATCGGTCGGAGCGCTTATATCGATAGGAAATTTTGAAATAAATTCGGAACGGCCCGCCGGAGCGAGAATTTTATTAAGATTATCGTCTTTTCGAGTATCGGGCCCGGCAACTATATCGAAACCGAGTTCTTCAGCCTTTCGTGAAACCAGTTTTATTTCATCCGGACCGAAAGGCTCTTTTCTAACGATTATAGTTCCGATTCCGTCATCTTCTTTGCCGCCGCCGCTTTTAAGTATAAAAACGCGGGGCCCCGGATCGCCGGCCCCCGATTCGGCAAGTGATTCCGCGGCCAGGGACGCCAGCCGGTAAATTTCTCCCGGATTTCCCGGATAATACCAGCGCGAAAAAGTTATCATCCCCTCAGGCGTGAGGCGCTTTAGAAAAAGCTTCCACGCTTCCTTCGTATAAAGCGAGTTTTCGCTCAAAACAAAAGCTCCCGAAGAAGTCGCCGCCCACGTATCTACCAGCGAAACCTGAATGACGTCGTAGCGTTCTTCTTCTTCACGCGCTATAAAACTTCTGGCTTCGTCGTTGACGAAACTGACGCCTTCGATTTTATCGAGATGCCCGGTAAAATCTCCAAAAATTCCATTCACGGCCTTTATTATATCGCCGTTAATCTCGGCGGCTGCGATCGTTTTCTGGCCGAAAACCAGCGCCGAAAGAATATCGCGCCCTCCGCCTGCGCCGATTACAAGCACCCGGCCGCCGGTTTTGATATGATGCGCGAAATTAATTATATCGTATTTTAAAAATTCTAATTCGGAAGTATCGCCTTTAAAGCATGTGAGCGGCGTACCGGCAAGCGCGTCTATAAAAAGCATCAGCTGTTTAACGCGTTTTTGCGCGACAGGGTAAGCCGGGCTTATCCCCCAGCCAAAAGGCTTTTTAGGGGCCGCGGGATCGCCGGCGACGGTTACTCTTGAAAAAGAATTCCATTTTTCAAAAATAACGTTTTCTTCGATCTCGCCTTTAACCAGATGCAGGCCGAAATAATTCGTTTTTTTATTCACGCCGGCGAAGGCCAGCATGAGTACGGCACATAAAATCACGGCCCGCCTGAGATTCGGCGCGTCATTAAATCCGCCGCAAAGATAAGAGGCCGCGGCCGCAAAAAAAGCCGCTATTATAACGCATGTGGGGCCGCCCGCGAAATCTATGCAAAAAACGAACGCCACGCAGCCGCAAGCCGCTCCCATCAAGTCGAATGCGTAAATTTTACCCGCTTCTTGCGAATATTTTTGAAGGGCCAGGCTTATCGCTACTCCGCCGAACGCGAAAGGCACCGCGATGAGCGCGCAAACAAAAAAAGCCGAAACAAACCACCACGCATTTAAGCTTCTTGTGGTAAAAAAAGGCTCCACGTTCTGATGAGCGGCGAAGCTTAAAATTATCGTAAGCGCCTGAAAAAGGGAGGCGAGAGAAATATTATAAAGCGTATCGCGCCTGGCGAAAAAATCGGAGAAAAGGTAAACGCTCAGCGATCCGGCGGTAATGCCGAACATCGCGATCGAAACGATCAGAAAAGCGAAATGGTAATACATCGTAACACTGAAAATTCTTGTGAGAAGCACTTCATACATTAAAAGCGAAAGAGAAACCAGATAAATTGACGCGTAAATATTTTTGCGGGACATTAAAAATTCCTTTTTCAATCGATAAAAACTGCTTGCCTTAAATTCACACGGCCAGAGGCAGCGTGAAATAAAAAATAGAACCCTGGCCAGGCTCGCTTTCGACCCATATTTTACCGAGGTGACTTTCGACGATTTTTTTGCAGATGGCCAGGCCCAGGCCGGTATTCATTTCACCGGCGGTGCTTTTTACGCTGGTGCGTGAAAACGGCTTAAATAATTTATGGTGCTCTTCTTTTGAAATGCCCTGGCCTTCGTCTTTTACATATACAAGCGCATCGCCGTCTTTTATTCCGGCGAATATTTCGACGCGGCTGGACGTAAAAGAAAATTTAAGGGCGTTAGAAATCAGGTTATCTATTACCTGGCGTATTTTATGAATATCGATATCGGCCATTATATCGTCCGAGCCTATAATAAATGACAACTCTATTTTCTTTCGCGCCGCGATCATTTTATTCATCTTAACCGAATCGGCGATAAGTTCTTTTAAATTAAACCTGCATTTTTTAAGTTCTACTTTGCCTGAATCGATTTTAGATATGTCGAGCAAATCATTTACCAGCTGAAGCATAAATTTACTCGAATCGTTTATCATCGTAACGAATTCGATCTGCTGTTCGTCCAGCCGGGTCATTTCAATCAAAAATTGGCTCGCGGTCGTCATTATGCTCAGCGGGTTGCGCAAATCATGCGCGGCCATGCCCATAAGCTTGTTCTTTTCGTCGTTCAAACGCTCGAGTTCAGCGTTTTTCCTGAAAATTTCCCGCTGCGTATTTACGAGTTCGTTGTTCAAACGCGTGAGTTCGTCATAAAAGCAACTGTCCTGGCCGGTTAGCGGCGGAATTTTATCGTCGTTATCAGAAGGCATGATTTCTCCTTTAATGCAGAAGGCGTGACGCTTCTGATGTAACCGCGGCCATATCTGCGGCGTAACCGTCCGCCATTATGTTTTTCCAGAGGCCGGCGTCAACGTTGAACGGATAACCGCCTACTATTACTTTTACATTTGAACACTGCGGCGATTTTTTTATTTCTTTTATGATATCTGCCGCGTATTTAACGTGAAACGTCATGGTGGCGGAAATAGCCAGCAGATGGGCGTTTCTTTCGCAAAGCGTTTTCACTATGCTGTCTTTCGGAACGTTAGCGCCGAGAAAATAAGTGTTGTACCCTTCTATCTCCAGAAAATCAGCTATCATTCTAAGCCCTATTTCGTGCAGCTCGTTTGCGACGCAGGCCGCGACGACGTTGAAGTTTTTATTTTCATTATTTTTCGGCGCCGAAAAAATATGCGGATAAAGCTGAGCGATTATTTGCTGGGTGGCCGCGGTGCAGAAATGCTCGCACGCCACGGAAATTTTATTTTCATGCCACATTTTTCCGATTTCACGCTGCGTGACCTGAAAAACATGAAGATAAAGGTCTTTTATACTGACGTTACGCTCGAGCGCCTCAAGTATGAGTTTATTCGCGGAAACCCTGTCGGCGTTAATAAGAAAAGACAGATATTTAGAAGCCAGCTCAAAATGAGGCGAATCATTTTTTATAAAGCTGAACTGGACTTCTTTTTTATATTTGAGCCTTTCCAGCGCGGGATCCAGATAAGAAACCAGAAGATTTTCCGAGTTGCGGCCGCTTTCCTTAATAAGGACTTCTTTCATGCATTCAATATTTATGATAAGGTCCTCCGGCGGCAGTTTTAAATTACCGAGCAGAGAACCCGCCCATGAAATATAATCTAAAAAAAGGCTTACGCTGTCGACTGCGACCGCTTCGCAAAGATAAGACAGATGATATTTTATATCGCGCAGGCAAAGTTTTATGTCACGCGCGGCGTAGCGTTCGGCCAGTCCTGGCTGACGGGCATATTGAAGATACAGGATTTTTTCCGCCAGCATATCGCAGTTAGCATCGATGAACGCGCAAAGTTCTCCGTTCATTTCGCCTCGTTTCCGCGAATTATTCCGCATAATTCGCGATAGATAAGATCGATTTTATATATTTTACTTTAATTTTTTATTTTTTTCAAGATTTTTAAGAAATGTTATAGCTTTTATTCTCTTTCTATTACGACCTTCGTCATAATTCCATGCACCGTAAATTTAAGCGACGCCTTGATTTTTTTCAAGCTTTTGAAAAACTTTACCAGTTCGCTTTTTTCATCGAGTTCCATCGGCTGCGTCGGGTTATATACATCGCCGTGCAGCCGGCAGGAAATCATATCGCGGGTATTATCGTAAAAATATTCGCCTCCCGCCGGGCAATAAGGAAAATAACCGTTTACGGCCAGCGACAGCGATTTTATAGAGTCGAGCCCGGCGCTTCTGAATTTATTCAAAACATAAATGGGCCACAAGTTCGAGTGGCATGCGTCGCGGAATTTTTCGGCCCATATTATATTATAAGTTTTCGATATTTCTTTGAAGTTCGCCGAATTGACCTCGAATTCGAAATTGGCGTCCGAAGCTTCGCCTTTATCGGCTGAATTTTTAAGGACATCTTCAAGAATACTTCGCCTGGTGGCTATTATTAGTTTATTATCGTGCACCATCACATAAAAATTAAGTCCTATCATGAAAAGTTTATAGTTGAGGCAGTATATGGGCGGCCCGTCCTGCGCCGGGCGCACTTTATAGAAAGAAAAATCGGTCTGGAAAAAACCGGAATATCTTCTGGCGTTCTCTTCTTCGATGAATTTAATAAGTTCTACCAGAAATGTTTCGGCTTCTTTCATGTCCGTAACGTCGAGCGCCACAAAGAGCGGGTGATTGAGCGCGGCGAGTATAAACGAGCCAAAAATAGCGAACTGGTCCCGGCCCGCCATCATTAATAAACGGCCGGCAAGAGGATCGAGAGTAAATCTGATATCGCTGTCGAGAAGATTAACGCTGACGTTATCTCCGATAAACTTCATAAAACGATCTACCGTAAAAGAAGTCGCCGAAAGCCAATGCCTGAACATGCCTATATTATTTTCATTTTTAGTATTTATTTTAGCCCTTATCGAAAATATGGTTCCCGGCACGCCGGAATCGTAAAACTTGACGGGCGCGCCGCCTGCGGTATCTTTAAGCTGGTTGTAAATGGTATTTTCAACCAGCGGAAGAATGCAGGTTTCGAGCGTAATCTTTTTTTCCGCGTTATTTATTCTGATTCCGACAGGGTCGAAAAATTTAGACCAGTATTCGTTATAATTTTTAACGAAATTTCTGTACTGTCTGGCTTCTTCATCACAGACTCTTTTAGGGGTAATTTCGGATATGGGAGTCATGAAACGCAGACCGCGGTGTTTTGAGCAGCGCGCCTCGCACGCGCCGCCGGCGAGAGAATACGTTCCGCCGTCGGGGCAGTACATATAATTTTCATGGATGTAATTGCCTTTTAAAAGGCTTTCGATAGTCGGAGGCTGAGTGTTTTTATCCATGTAGTAGAGCGTAACCGCGTTATTTACCATCCGCAGGCTCGTTTCGCAGTTTATACGGCGCTGGCGGCCGATCTTCCACTCGGGTCCGACCAATTTTCTGATATGCGCGTCTGAAAGGTATAAAAAAGCGCTTTCGTTTGCGGCGCCGGTTTCATAAATAGTTCGCATATAAAGATAATCATCGGCCTTCGCCATTGATTTCCGTGGGTTTTCAAAAGCGCCGATAATTTTCGCGACGGCTTCGCGCGAGTTGGAATATACCATAAAATCATTGACATAGCAGGAATAAGAGGACACTTTACCGTCCGGCGAATAAAAAGCCCTGACTTTGAATCTGGAAATATCGACGGTTTCGTCTTTGATTTCTTTATCGGCGGCCTTCGCTTCCAGAAAGTATCTCGAAACGTTAAGGTCGAACACCGTTTTATTTTTTACGCTGAATATGACGCTCAAATCGGTGCCTTCTTCTATAAACGGATCGCTGCCGCAGATAGCCATATCGTCGATAACTTTATCGCCGAATAGTTTGGTTAGTTCGGACACTTTTAAGCAAAGCTGACCGAGATATTTTTCTTTTGTCATGCTGTCGGTCGAAGAAACTTCCATCAGATGGAAAAAATTAGTCCCCCATCTGTCCATAAGCTCCGAAAGTTCTATCTGATCGCGTATATTAGAAAAATGAAGATAATAAAAGTCCGAGGGCACCAGAGCGTCTATAGGGTAAGTTTTCGGGGTTTTTCCCTCGAGCATCAGATCGAACGGGTGAGATTTGACGTCCGGTCCTTTCAGAATATCGATATCATTATCATAATTTTTTTGTCCGTCCCGTCCGGCCGGGCCTGTCATTCGATCCAGCTGCAGCGATTCCTGAATGGCGAGAATGCCGCTGGCCATGGAATAAAGATCGGGCCGGCCGTCGCCGAGCAGCCCTTTAAAAGACGACCCTACGTCGATTAACGCTTCTTCGGTGGCGCCGGCAAACCGCATTGCGGACTGGGCCGCGATATAGCTGAAAACGCTTCCTGCAGAGCCGCTTCTTATTTTCATAAAATAGTTTTTCTGAACGTCGAGCCACTGCTTGAGGATATCCGCATCCGATTTATTTTCCCGTTCGCTCAAATTAAGTTCTATTTTAAGGAAAACTTCGCCTGATTCGGCGTTGACAAGTGAAAGCGCCGCCGGGCCGGATTTGAAGTATCGGCCCAGAACGTAGAATTTAACTTCGCTGTTCAATTCATCTTTACTGATATTGATATTGCGCCTGCTATAATAACCTTCATTATACAGAGAACTAAGTTCTTTTCTTATCGGGCCTAGTTTTTCTTCAATTTCCTTTATTTTTTTCTGATTGTCTTCTATTTTATTTTCGCAGGTTTTCAAATCGTCTTTGCCTGCGTTGAAATCGCCTTTTTTTGTCTTGTCCAGATATTTTCGCATAAAATTATTTTCATCGGTCAGTTCGTATATGGCTTTATCCATTTCTGAGCACTGGCTTTCGAGCAAGCGGATTTTCGCTTCCCGTTTTTTCGAAGCCTCTTTTTCGGCCGGGTCTACATATACGTTTTCGCGTTTTTCGCTTCTGGAATCAAAAGTATAAACTTCCGCAAGCGTGCCGCCGTCACATACCGGCACTATAGATTTGACCGGATTATTCTTGAGCTCCCGGCCGGAAATGCTTACCTTGAACAACCCGATTTGAGAGTCCCTGTAGTACGAAGTTTCATACGCGAAAGCGGAGGTGCTTAAAACCGGTAACCAAAGAAGGACGACCCAGGCAAGAAAAAGTTTTGTAAATTTCATAAAACCTCCAACGGCAGGTATTTTAAAGACACTATCGACGAAAGGCCGGATAATATTTTCTCAGCCGATCTTTTTTTGGTTATTATAACAGAAATGCTAAAAAAATGATATGTGCCATAAAAATAAAATATCATGTTTATTTTTCGTTGAAAATTTAAGTAAAATTTGACATAACCTGTTCTTTCTGCTAAAATGCACCGTGTATTTTTTTAAACATCACGCGAGGTGCTTCGTTGGCCAAACAATCTTTACGCAAATTCGTCGCTCCTGAAGTGGTTTTCGGCGCAGGCGCAAGGAATCAGGCCGGTAAATACGCCAGAAATCTGGGCGCAAAAAACGTTCTTATAGTGAGCGACCCTGGAGTAATCGCGGCGGGCTGGCTTGCCGAAACCGTCCGCTCGCTGGAAGAAAATAGCGTAAGCCATAAAGTTTTTTCGGACGTTTCGCCCAATCCCCGTTCGCACGAAGTCATGGCCGGCGCCGAAGCGTACTCGGCTTACGGGTGTGACGCCATAATAGGGCTCGGCGGCGGAAGCCCGATGGATTGTGCAAAAGGCATCGGAATAGTCTCCACAAACGGCGGAAACGTTCTCGGATTCGAAGGGG
>MWBZ01000139.1 GCA_002069765.1 bacterium ADurb.Bin243 | reverse complement strand
TGATGATCGATACCGCCGTGATATCAAGGCTGGTCCGGTAAGCGGCCGTTTCGAAAGTTTTAATCCCGCGTTCGCATAAAATTATGCGGCTGTTACCCTGACACATTATATATTCGGCTGAAAGCAGGAATTCTTTAATGGTAGAACTGACTCCGCGCTTTAATAAAATCGTTTTTTTTAATTTTCCTGCTTCTTTAAGCAGAGGATAGTTGCTGGCGTTGCGGGTTCCGATCTGGATGATATCGGCGTATTCGCAGACTTTGTCTATATTTCTGACGTCGAGCAGCTCGGTTACGATCGCCATTTTATATTTTTTTGCGACTTCGCTTAAAATTTTCAGCCCTTTTTCATTAAGCCCCTGAAAGCTGTAAGGCGATGTGCGCGGCTTATATGCGCCGCCCCTGAAAAGTTTTACTCCCAGCTCGGACAGCGAGCGCGCGATGCGTTCGGTCTGTTCGAAACTTTCCACGGAACAAGGCCCGGCGATAAGCTCGATATTTTTTCCGCCTATGCGCCTGCCGCCGGCGGTTATGACAGTATCGCCTTTTTTATTGGCGCGGTAAACCTTTTCGCTGAAATCCAGGCTGGTGACGACCTTTTTTACCGAAGGAAACGATTTGAAAAAATCGAGCTGAAAGTAAGCAGGCGCGCCTTCGAGTTCTATCATGTCGGTCCGGCCTTCGCGGTGGCGGGCGTATGAATAGCCGCTCTGTTTAATGCTTTCTATAAGCCTTGTGATATCGTGCTCCGCGGCGTTATTTTTTAACAATATGAGCATATTAAGCCTTTCTAGAATCCCCTGTAATTATATTTTGATAAAATCAGCCTTGTATTGTTTTAATATATATGATTTTTATATTTTTGTCAATTTATAATTTCATTGTTATTTACTGTTATAATTTAATAATAAAATTTATTATAAAGCAGGCCGTATCACTTTTTAGAAAGCTCCGATCTTATGAATTCGAGGTCTGCGAAGGTGGCGTCGTATCCTTCGCGCTCTATTATAAACGGCGCTTTGTTTTTGAAAAGCTTTATTATACGGCCGATAATTTTTTGCCCTATGGTTCCGCTCGAAAAACCGTCATGCCTGTCTTTGTGCGAGGCAAAATCGACGCGGGAATCGTTAAGGTGGATCAGTTTTATCGCTCCGCGGAGCGTTTCGGACAGTCCGAGCGTGTCGATGCCCGCGCCGTGAGCGTGCGCGGTGTCCCAGCAGATTCCGGCTTTCACGCCGAAGCGCCCGATAAAATCAGACATCTGTTCTTCAATGCCGAAAAGTTTATTGCCTGATCCTTCGGTGTTTTCCAGCAGGAGTTCCGTTCGGCAATTTTTAGTGTTTTCGATTATTTTACCGAACGAATCCGCGAGTTTTTCATAAGGGCCAGAGCCGGGGTGCGCCACGTAATAAGCCGCGCCGAGTTCGGAAGCGGAATTCAGAGCGGAAATTATATGTTCGACGCTCTTTAAGCGCAGGCTTTCGTCGGTAGATGCGAGATTTGCCACATAAGGCATATGGACGCAAAGAAAAATATCGTGCCGGTTTTTCAGGCCGTTAAGATTATCGAGCGACTTTTGTGAAAAAACGGGGTTGAACGACCTTGGATTGGAAATGAAGATTTGAACGGCCGATAAGCCGCAGCGCCCGATCAGCTCTTCTATGTAATCAGGCGAGCCGAGAGACAGGTGGGCGCCGTATTTGAAGTTAAAATCGTTTTTTCCGCTCATAAATATAGGCATCCTTATATTTTTATTATGTGGCTTTAATCAGCCGCAAAATTTCTTCCGGCTTTTTGCGGGTGATCGTCACCCGGAATTTAGCGCCGCTTTTCAGTCCGAAAACTTTTACCAGATCTACTTTTGCAAGCCGCGTGCCGATTACGTCGAAGCGGGTCGGACCCGACTGGTATTCCACTATTACGAAATCGTACTTTTCGTAACAGCGCATTATAAGCGCGGTTATATCGCAGCGGCTTTCGCCGACATCTATAAAACACACGCCGGCAGCGAGTTCTGTTATTTTTTTTTCGGCGAATTCCATGGAGAGTTTTAATATTTGATCGTATTCGGCCGCTTTAGCCGTCAGAAATTCCAGGCACCGCCCGTCGGAATAACCTGAAAGCATATACTCGAGCGACCGGTTCTTTATTTCGTCGTCTTTGAGGCCGGATTTGAGCGCCCTGTATATTATTTGAGCTTCTTTCGCTGCACCTTCGCATCCGCCCGAATCTATTATATCGGCGTCTGCGGCCAGCTTATCTAAAAAATCGGTGCGCGCGCCGCCGAATTTATTATAAATCATCGCCGCGCATGATTTGTAAGACGCGTCAACGTGCATTTTTATGGTTTCGGGCGCCGCTATATTTTCCCAGCCGTAATGATGGTCGTATAAAACCGTTTCGTTAAAATCGGCCGCGCATCTGGCAAGGAATTTTTCTGTCATTTTGATGCATTTATTGTTTGGCGCGAGATCGGCTATAAATAATCTGCCGGACAGCCCGCCGCCTTTAACGGGCGCTTCGATCGAGGCGCTGAACTTATTGACGCCGAACGGTTCGCATGGGTACGCCTCATAATTGGCGATTTTGAATAAATTAACAAGCATAACGGCGGATGCTATGCCGTCAAAATCTCCGTGAAAGAGGACGATATCTTTTTTCATTTAATTGCCGCTTTCCGAGATTTCTATATTTCTGTAGCATTCGAACGTGACGGGAGACAGCTTTATGTTTTTAACGTTTTTTCTGAAGGCGATCATCTGATTGGCATGTGTAAAAGGCACCCATGGAGCGTCTTCGTGTATAATTTCCTGGGCTTTTTTGTAAAGCGCGGTCCTTTCGGCCGGGTCGAGCGCGCTCTGGGCCTTCATGAGAGTGTAATGCAGCACGTCGTTGACGTAGAACGAAACGTTCTGCGCCTGGCCTTTTATAGTGTTGTCGCTATCGAGCAGGACGTATAAAAAATTATCGGGGTCGGGAATGTCGGCGCTCCAGACGAACATGGCCATTTCGTGCTCGCCGTTCATGACTTTGCTCTGGTATTCGCTCCACTCGCAGCTGTATTTTTCTACCGTTATGCCGGCGTCCTTGAGATTGGCTGCTATGGCGTCGGCGACTTTATCTGGCTCCGGAAATGACATGGTGGTTATCGGAATTACGAAAAGTTTGGTTTTAAAGCCGTTTTCAAGGCCCGCCAGTTTCAACAGGCGCCTTGCTTCGGCTATATCGTAAGGATAGCCGGATATTTCATTGTTATATCCGAATATATTCGGCGGCAGAGGGTTTTTGGCGAGCGTGGCCGTCTGCTGGTATAAGAAGTTGATTATCGCTTTTTTATTTACGGCGTGGTTGACGGCGAGCCTGACTTCTTTTTTGTCGAAAGGCGGTTTGAGGGTGTTCATGGCTATATAGCCTACGTTCATGCCCGTTTCGGTAAGCAGGGTGATTTCGGGATTGCGTTTGATGGTTTCTATGTCGTCGGGATTGATGCCGTCCATTATGTTTATAAGCCCCGAGTAAAGCTGCATCAGCCGGAGCCTGTTGTCGGGTATGGTTTTAAATATTATTTTATCTACTCTGGCTTTTTCGCGCCAGTAAGCTTTATTCTTTTCGAGCACTATCGAATCGTCCCTGATCCATTTTTTAAAGATAAAAGGGCCGGTTCCGCATGGGTTTTTGTAAAACTCCGCGCCGTGTTTTTTTACGGCCGCCGGAGAGGCTATGGCCATGGGCGTCATTGCGAGAAGCTCCAGGAAAGGTGTGAAAGGCTTTTTCAACTTGAAAACTACCGTGTGCTCGTCGATTTTTTTGACCGACTCGAGAAGGCCGAAATTGCTTTCGAAACATTCGCAGTTTCCCAGCCTGTAAGGGTGGTTTTTCTGCATCTGGCGCTCTATGTTGAACACCACGCAGTCCGCGTCGAAACGGGAGGAATCATGAAAAAAAACGTTTTTGCGAAGGTTGAACGTGTACTCCAGAAGGTTATCGGATATTTTCCAGGACTCGGCTAAAACCGGTTCGAGCTTAGCGGAGCCTTCGATAAACTGGACTAAATTTTCATATACGTTGTTTATGATTCCGGAGGATGAGCCGTCCCATTGATTTGGAGGGTCGAGCGAAATGGCGTCGTAAGCCCTGCCGTATATCAGCGTGGACTCTTTAGGTTTTACGCCCGAGCATAAATCGATTAAATTATCGTAAAACAGCGTTACGGCAAATAAAAGTATAAAAACGCAGACGCCGAGGAAGTTTTTAAATTTTTTCATATCCGGTGAAATATCGGCGGCCGTTAAGCGTTCCGGGTGCGGAGCTTTCCGGCCGCCGATTTTATTATAGTTACTGTAAAATTCTTTATCCGGTTACCTTGTTGATCATTTTGTAAACGAAGTTGACGATGGAACCCATTTTGCCGCCCGAGGAAATGGAGCGGAAATTATTTTCCATCTGCTGTCTGGTTTTGTTTTTAACTTCATTCAAAAGATCGTTGTATCTCGCCTGGTCTTCGGCGCCCGAGGATTCGCCGGCCTTTAAAAATTCGATTATTTTGCCGAGCTCGCCGTTGTCGAGCCAGACGGAATTGCATGCGGGGCAATGGTCTATCATTATGCCTGAAGTGTATGAAAAATTGACCGTCTGCATTGCCGAAGAGCACCTTACGCAGTTTATTTTTCCGCCTTCGGCTATCGCGCCGGCCGGAAGCTTGCCGCCCGCGGCCAGTTCTTCTATTGACGCGCTTCCGCGGCTTTTGATCTGGCCCAATTCGTTCTCGTCGAGGAAAATACCGCAGCAGGAACCGCACCTGTCGATTTTAATCCCGTCGATATCTATTACTTCCAGTGCGTTTGAACAACGCGGACATTTTTGCGACATACTGCACCTCGTTATTAATTATTTATTTGACAGGCCTTTCGAGCTTATGAGTTGAATTTTTTCTTGAGCGCTTTGAAAGGATTTTCGTCTTCTTCGTCTTCTTCATCGGGCGCGTCTTCTATTTTTGTATAATTGCGCCAGTTGTCCTCGTCTTTGGCGGGAGTTCTGGGAGTTCTGGCCGCCGGTTCCGTTTCTGCTTTCGCTTCGGGTTCCGGGCTGTTTTTCTTTTCGAGCGCTTTAATGCTGAGCGATATGCGTTTCTGCTCGAGATCTACGGCCATGACTATCGCTTCTACCATGTCGCCGGGGTTTATGACTTCGTTGACTTTTTTGATGCGCTTTTCGCCGGTTATTTCCGATATGTGGATAAGGCCTTCTACGCCGGGGAAAAGCTCTACGAAAGCGCCGAAATCCGCGCAGCGGGTTACTTTGCCTTTAATGACGTCGCCCTGTTTTACGCGGCTGGCCACGGATTCCCATGGGTGGAGCGAAAGCTGCTTGAGGCTGAGCGATATGCGCGGAAATCTTTTTCCTTCTGCGTGCTCGACCTTTAAAACTTTGGCGGTGACTATGTCTCCGGGTTTAACGACTTCTGAAGCGTGCGCCACGCGGGTCCAGGCCAGTTCCGATACGTGGATCATGCCTTCGAGCTGGCTGCCCAGATCTATAAAAGCGCCGATTTCGGATACTTTCGTCACTTTTCCGCTTATTACGTCCACTTCTTTGAGGCTCGCGATAAGTTTATCTATCGCCTCTTTCTGCTCCTGTTCGAGAACGGGGCGGCGCGAAAGCACGATATTCTTTTTTTCTTCTTCGAAGGAGCTGACTTTGAAGTTAAAAACGCTGCCGACGTATTTTTCGGGCGTGTCTATCTTTTTGATGTCCATCTGACTGATCGGGCAGAAGGCGCGCTTGCCCATGACGGTGACTTCGTATCCGCCTTTGTTGAGGCTTTTTACTTTGCCGGACACGGTTATTTTGCGGTCGAAAGCGTCTTTTATGACGTTGTAGCTGCCGTCGCCGCTCAAAGCGCGGCTGAGTTTCAGTTCGCTCTCTTTATTCGTGACTATATAGAGCTCTATGTAGTCTCCTATTTTATAGTTGAAGTTTCCGTTGCCGTCGATTAATTCGGCTTTTTCGACGTATCCGTCGGTTTTTGCGCCTATATCTACGAATACGGAGCTTTCGTCCATTCCGACTATTTTAGCGTTAACTTTCATTCCGTAATGGATTTTCTGTTTTGATACCGTAGATTTTTCGAATAAATCAGCGAAATTTTCAGTCATACTGCTTTTCTCCTTGGTTTTATAAAGTTGATCTATTTGGCATAATTATATAATTTAAAAACGTGTCTTTAAATTATATCATGAAATATCGGAAAAATGCAATTAATTTAAGAGTAAAGATAATAAAAAGTATTATTTTTTCAATTTTTTAAGCGCGTCCGCCGCTTCTTCGTATTCTGAATCAATTTTGAGCGCTTTTTTATACATGTCTTCGGCCCGCCCGGTTTTACCGGTGAGTTCATAAGCTTTTCCGAGGCTGAAGTAGCCTTCGGCGAAGTCGGAGTTCAATGAAATCGCGCGTTTAAAATTGCTTATGGCGACGTCGTAATTGCGCGTGGCAAGATATGTGGCGCCGAGCATATTATAGCCTTCCGGAGAGTCCGGCATAAGAAGTATCATTTCTTTGAAGTTTATTTCCGCGCTCTCGTAATCGCTCTGCTCTAAATTTTTAATACCCGCTTCAAGGCATCTGTCGTACTTTTGCTCGATTTCATCGCTTTGCGTAAATTCTTCCGGATCTACTACGATTTCAGCTTTCTTTTCGGCGCCCTGATCGCCTGGAACAGGTTTTTCGGTTTTAGGCGGAGAGGAAAGGCTCTTTTTGCAATTGGAGCATTTTTTCGAGTTCAATTCGTTCGCCATTCCGCAGTGAGGGCAGAAAGAAAATTTAGTTGAAATAGCGACGCTTTTGAGCGTGTTTATGTTAAGGTTTATAAAATTTTCGACGCTGCCGGAGGCGGAAAAACTGTTATAATGTTCGGCGGCTATGCGGTCGTCGGGGTTTATTTTCAGCGCTTCGGCAAGCAGCTCGCCGGCCCTGTCGTTCTGACCGAACAGCGCATAGCACTGGGCCATTCCTATTTTTGTTTTTATATGCGAGCCGTTCAGCTTTTCGGATTGCTTATAATATTTTAAGGCCGTTTTAGGGTTTTTGAAGTAGTTGTACATAAGGTTTCCATATTCGTAAAGGATTTCGGATTTGACCTTTTCCGAAGCCGCTTTTCTATCCGCGAAACCGGCCGCCGTAAAAAAAGGCGCCAGCTCGAAATTGGGGGTGAGCTTCATAAGCTTTTTTAACTCGTCACGGGCGCTTTCGTATTTTTTTCTTTTTTTATAATAACTGAAAAGAAACGCGCGCGCTTCAAAAAAATCACGCTCGAGCTTTATGGCTTTTTTTATCTCGTCGTACGCTTTTCGGGCCCGGCCTTCGAACGCGAATATGCTTGCGCTCATAAGATACGCCCATGGATTTTCCGGCGAGATTTCCTTGAGCTTGCCGGCGTAAGAAGAGGCGGCCGCGATATCCGAAACTGAAAGGCTCAAAAGCGAAAGATAGTAAAGGCACACTTCCGAAGAGGCGTTAAGCTCATGGGCTAATTTTATATTTGAAAGCGCGTCGGCGGGTTTTCCGAGCATCTTTAAAACCACGGCGAGGTTTATGTACAAAGCTTTCTTTTCGGCGTCGCTGAGCTTATCCTTTGAATTGAGCTTTTCGGTTATCGCCGAAAAGGCATCGGAATAGCGCCATCCGTCGATCATTTTTTTTATTTCCGTAAATTTCGAAACTTCCTTCGAGTCGAGAAGCGAAGGTATTTTCACTTCCGAAGCTAAAACTTGCGGCGGCGCATACAATATTTGTTGAGCTAAAAAAAATGACGCAACCAGAAAGAGCGCAGCGTAAATTTTTACGGCTTTCGTTATGGCCCGGGCGAAAGAGCCGCCCGGCGTTATTATGCGATTTGTTTTTATCACGGCCGCACCTAATTTTCTTTTAACATCGAGTCGAGGGCGTTGAGCATCAGTTGAGCGTTTTTATCCGTGGCAGCCGTGGATTTGAGCTTGTTGTAATTGTCGGTAAAAAGCTGGCCGTCGGTGCTTTCGTTTCTGATCAAATGCAGGAAGGCTTTATAGCCGCGCAGCTGCGGCGTGGTTATGCCGGCTTTTATGACGTCTTCCGTATATTGCGCGTCGATACTGGAAAGGCCCGCGCTGTCAAGATCGTTTATGGCTGAAGTGAGCGCCGCGCTGTCTTTGATGATCTGTGAAACCGCCCGTCCGACGTAAGCCTGGTTTAATACGTTGGAAACCTGGCCTTGCTGGGACTGATTGTTGATGGCGTTCGAAAAATCGCTTATGGCCTGGTCTATGTCTACCGTGGCGGCTGCGCTTTTTATATTGGCCCAGCCGAGGCCCGCGTAAGCCGCCGTTTTTTGTTCGCTCGTTGCGTCGGGCGCCGTGATTACCTGATTAAGCTGCGATTTGGCCGTGGCGTAATCGGGAGTGGGATTGTTTAAAGCGCTCAGGCCTTCGTTTAATTTGACGGTGGCGGCGTTGTTGTTGACCGGATTTACCACCGAGCCCCCGCCTCCCCCGCCGCCGCCGCAGGCCGAGCAGGCGAACGCGAGCGCCGCCAGAAGAAGCGCCGCCAGCGCCGAAGTATAAAAGTTTTTTCTTTTTTCGTTGTCTTTCATAAACATTTTACCTCGCTTTTATATTTATAAATATTTTCCTGATACTGACGAAATACCGCCGGTTTAGCTTAATAGTTTACGCTCTCTTCCGCGTATAAATAGTCGCCCCCGCCGCTCATCTGGCCGAATACCTTTATGTCGGCTTTCAACGGCCTGGCTTTGAGCTCTATTACTTTGTAATATACCCTGGCTTTTGAAGTAGCGTTCATAGAGGCTTTGAAAGGCGTTCCGCCGTCGAATGAAACGTTTACTTCCGGCGGGGA
>MWBZ01000138.1 GCA_002069765.1 bacterium ADurb.Bin243 | reverse complement strand
TGTTTTATTCATAGGCCTCGCTTCGCTTACTTTTATAACGCGCGAAGAAACCGGACAGGCTTCTAAATTTATATTCAACATCAAAGCCGAATGCCTTTCGGAGGCCATTCACACGTTCCTGCTTTCGGAATCGTTCGCTTATTCATGGGACGCCAGGTTCTATAAGGACCGCCAGATTTTCAGCTCCGAAGCAGGCGGCGTATGCGCGTATCCGGTCGAATTGATGAAAAAATCCATTAAGCGCATAATAGAAAACGACCCGGTTCTTAAAAATACGGTAGGGTTCGACGGATATATAGAGTCGGAAACTATCGAAGGGATGAGGGTTATAATAATCTGCGTAAATATAACGCTGAAAGTTTCCATGCTTAAAAACGATGTGATTTGCACCCATACTTATTACGATCTTTATAAGCGCGACCTTCTGGATTCGCTGGGCGAAACTATAACTTTTTTTTATTCCGAAAGCGGGAACAAGCAGAAAAAAATAGGCCAGGATATTAAAAAATCCTTAGGCGGCTCGCTTTCATTTGAAAACGAAGTCGAGCGCCGCGTAAAATTGAGCCGTGAAGACCGTAAAAAAATTATGGGCAGAGGTAAGGGCAAAGGCGACGACAAAGGAAAGGGCGGCGGCAAAGGCGGCGGCAAAGGCGGCGGCAAAGGCGGCGGAAAGGGAAAATAGCCGTGCCGCAAAAAGGCGGAAAAATGAAATCGATTAATTATAAAGGCCTTTCTTTAATAGAAATAATATTCGCTCTGACGATAGTATGCTTTTTACTTTCGGTAGCCGTTTTTCAATTCGTGGGAACCAAACGGATACATTATACCAGTAACGAATATTTAAACAAGGCTTGCCTGGCCGATATAGCCGTAAAACTTATCAAAGACCAGCTTCAGGTAAACCCTTATTTTTTAAAAAATATCAATAACGCTGTCGTTAAAAACTCCGACGGAGTTTATTTTATAAATAAAGACGAAAACCTTTCAGACGCGCTTGGCGGAAAAGATTATTCCTTTACTGTTACCGACTTTCCGGTCATAGCTTACGCAAAAAATTCTTCAGATAAAACTTGCTATTATTTCGGGCTTTTTAAAGTCGAAAATATAGGCGCGCTGCTTTCGCAGGAAGATAAACCCGGCGTTTCAAAAGCCTTTTTAAACGTCGAAGACCTTCAAAAATACAGTTTCGACCTTTCGATCGCCGATGAAAGCGAAAACAGCCTTCATGGCATTTTAAAAAATATCGATATTAAAATCAAATACGGCGGCCCGTCCGACGAACATCCGTTTTTATTGTCCACGAAAGTTATGTGCCCTCAGGAAAGCCTATCATCCGAGGTTTACAGCGAGTTTCAGGAAAAACTTTTCGAAAACAGCCGGCGCGAGTTCGTGCGCAATATGAAAGACCTTTTAAACGGTTCCGAAACGGCTATTTCAAATAACGTCGACGCAGTTTTCGACTGGCTTTGCGCCAAAACCCCTCCGCCCTTGATGTTTAATTATTATGCGCTGAACGCAAAAAAACTCGAGCCGGAATACAAAAAAAAGGCTGAGGAATTTTTCAGATCGGTTTATTTCATAATATATGTTTTCGATTTCAATAACTGCCTGCAGTCCGAATGGGCCGACGCCATAACCGACGCCGCGGCGGATCCTGACCTGAGCGCCGCGGATAAATTAACGAGCGTCATTTCTATTTACCGAAAAAAAGCCCAGCTGGCGCTTCAGACGGCCGATCAGATCCAGATTCCGCTGGGCGAGGTCTGCGATTTTCTTCAAAAAGGCACACAGGACACTGTTTCGGTTATGCTTGCCAGTTTTCTCGGCAACCGTTACGATGAATTTCTCGACTATAAAGATAAAAGCATGATGGATATCATAAGGCTCGAAGTAAAACAACTGCCGGAGCACTTTACCCTCGGCGGAATAAAAGGCGCTCTCGAAAAACTCAACGATCTCGCGGCTAAAAATTATAATTCCGCCGCGCCGCGCGAACTGCACAATTTAGTAAGGGAAATGTCGGCTTTTAACGAGGTGAACCAGATAACCGCCCATATACCGCAGAGCGGATACGTCAATACCGAATTTAAAAATACCCAGGACAACATCAAGCTTATCGAGGCCCGCAGGTACGGGCCCGATAAATTCGAGGCGGGATCGGCTTATTTAAAGTCCGAACTCGCCAAAAACGACCTGATAGACGATCTTATCAATAGCAAATACCGCGTGGTGGCCAATAAGATAAAATATTTCTGGGACATAAACCGCATACTGACCAACCTGGATTCCACTCTGGAAGTAATGACTCTTGCCATTAACATGAATATTTCCGGAAACCTTAAAGCGCTGCTGAGTAACGAAGATATCATGTTCAATCTTGAATTTAACCGCGACCTGGCGGTCGCTTCTAATGACGGAGTGAGCCGCGACGAGTTTTTGCGTAATAAA
Organism: bacterium ADurb.Bin243; assembly: GCA_002069765.1. Taxonomy (GTDB): domain Bacteria; phylum Muiribacteriota; class UBA9980; order UBA9980; family UBA9980; genus UBA9980. The sequence goes on along the minus strand of MWBZ01000138.1, from coordinate 6,543 downwards.
TACGGCATAAGCGAAGAAGAATATAACATGCTCAGGGCGAGATACGGCGACGGCCTCAACGCGGCCAGAATCAAGGAATATGTCGGGCAGCGCGACCGCTGAGCGGCCGCCTTTAGTTCTCAACTCTCCGCTCTGAACTTTTAACTTAATTTAAATATTTTACCCATACGATATGAGAAAGAACCAAAAATAAAAATAAACTAAAAATACCGAATTATGAAAGGGAGAGATTTTATGAACAAAAACGTTTTGATTTTAATAGTTATCGTCGCGGCCGCCGCGGGATGTTTTTTCGCTTTCAGGCAGGGCGGCGGAGCTTCTTCCGACGGCGTTCTGGCCTCGATAGCCGAATCTTCAGGGACTTTCAGCGTCAATTCAAAACCGGCCAAAACCGGCGATTCGCTTAAAGCCGGCGATATCGTCGAAGTGGGCCCGGATTCGTACGCACTCATAAAATATAAGCAGGACAACTACGAGCTCATGCTTTTCGCTTCGAAAACCTCTAAAGAAAACGCCAGATGCGAGATAAAACCGCTTAAAAGCGAAAGCAAAACTTTCGTTATAAACCTTATTAACGGCATACTCACTTTCTTCGTCCCTCCCGCCGACCAGCGCACCAGCACACTTGAAATAACCGCCGACGACGCGGTGGTTTCAATACGCCAGACCAAGGGAAAGGTCGAAAACGATCCGTCGCAGCTGAAAGTGGCACTGGTAAACGGAAAAGTGAACGTCAACTATAAAGGCGCCGACACCGAAGTGGCGGCCGGACAGCAGCTTTTCTACGATAAGGCCGGCGCTAAAAAAATAGAGGTTAAGCCTTACGATTTTTACGATAAAACCGAACAGGAATATTACTACAAAGGCAAAGTCGATAACAACCCCGTTGTCAACGATAAATAAATTTTATTTCAAAAGGCCCGGTTATGAAGTTACTTGAAAAAAATACGGTTCTGGTATTGCTGATATCGCTATTGGTATATTCGGTTTTATACTTTTCGAATATAAGCGTATATTTGCTGAACTTTTCCTATGACGCGTTTACAAACTTGAGAAGCCCGGAAAAAAAATCGGATAAGGTGGTAATAATAGGCATCGACGACGCGGCGCTCGCCAGATACGATAAAAACAAGACCGGAGTCATACCGAAACCGGTTTATTCCAGCCTTATAGACGAGATGGCTTATTATTCGCCGTCGGTTCTCGCTTTCGACGTCATATTCGAATTAAAAAGCGGGTCCAGCGAAGAAACGCGCCTTCTTGAATCCATAGGGCGGTTTAACCGAAATGTCGTGCTCAGCTCATACTTTAAGACCGAATTCGATTTTTCGAGGCCGGTCGATGTTTACGTGGAACCGCTTGAAACTAAAAACGCGCCTTCTAATTTGATATACGGATTCGTCAATATTTTCAGGGGTATAAATACCGACCACGACGGCGTGAAAAGAAAATACAGGCCCGTAATAAAAGACGGGAAAACCATTTATAACTCGCTTCCGCTTGCTATGATGAGCGCTTTATACGATATTTCGATTCCCGAATCCGGCGCCGTGATAGAATTTCTGGAAAAACCTTCCCGCGCGCTTCACTCCTATATCGAAACGGACGGTCAGGCTTCTTATATACACTATGCCGGATCCCATAATAACTTTCATATAATATCGCTGGCTGACCTTATGGATGCGGGTGCCGCACAAAAAAAAGTCTATCAGCGGCTTTTAAAAGACAAAGCGGTCGTCGTCGGCTCGGTTTCGCCTGTCCACAGGGACTATCAGGACGTGCCGGCGCTTTCTTTCAACCTTTTTAAACGCCAGAAGCAGGAATATGGCGTCATCATCCTGGCGAATATAGCCGACTCGCTTCTGCGCGGATCTTCCATAAAACGCCCTTCGCCCTTTAAAGAATTTGCCGCCGGCTATTTTGTGACTATCGGCCCGGCTTTTATCTTTTCATGCGTCAGCCCGATAGCCGGCCTGTTTGTTTTTCTCGCCGCCTCAATCGCCATACTTTTTTTGTGCTTCGTATTTTTCGTAAATTACGGCCTGCTGCTCAACTGCTTTCTTGCCATCACGGCCGTTTTTATCCTTTTCGCCGCGATGTCGCTCAATAAATATTACCTTATAAGCCGCGAGAGTAAAATATTGATGTCCGTATTGAACAAATATGTTTCGCCCGAAGTGGCAAGGCACATAACCAGGCTCGAAATAGAGCAGTCCAACAGCGGCATCAAAAAAAATATAACCGTCATGTTCGCCGATATAAGGGGTTTCACGGCTATGTCGGAAAATATGGACCCGAAAGATATCAGCAAACTTCTTAATGAATATTTCAATAAAATGACGGCGATAATTTTTAAAAACGGCGGCACCATAGATAAATTTATCGGAGACGCCATAATGGTCCTCTTCGGGGCCCCTATCGAAATAGAGGATGCGCCGTATAAGGCGGTCAAGACGGCCATGGAGATGATGGAGGAATTGAAGAAAATGAGACTCAAGTGGAGCGAAAAGGCCGATCAGACGCTCGAAATAGGAATAGGCATCAACGCAGGCGAAGCTTTTATAGGAAATCTCGGCACTGAAAGGCATAAGGAATACAGCGCGCTCGGGGATACCGTAAATACGGCGGCGCGCCTTGAAAGCCAGGCGAAAAAAGGCCAGATACTTATCTCTGAAAGCGTTTTGAAATCCGTGGGAGACAGGATAAAATACAGGCGCCTCGAGCCTATCATATTGCGCGGCAAAAGCCGCCTCCAAGAAGTTTTTGAAATTACGGGCGAAGCCGGACGGAAAGAATAGCCAGGATGCGATCGTGGTCATACTATACCAAAATAGTTGTAAATGACTGTAATTTACTAAAAAAATAATATGACAAATTTGAAATTTTGTAGTATAATTATTGTAACCTGAAAAATATCGGGAAATGTATTATTGGAGTTTTAACGGTTCGGAGGGTGCAGTATGTTAGAAAAAGTTAAAATCCTTTTAGTAGAAGACGATTTAAAGACGGCATCACTTATTTATGAAATTTTATCGTCGAATTCGATTTATGAAATCAAGTGGGTAGAAAATGGCGCCATAGCCGTTGAAGCCGCGCTTAAAGAAACTTACGACATAGTTTTTATGGACGTCCAGATGCCTGTAATGGACGGCATCGAAGCCACCAGAACGCTAAGAATCGCGGGGTATTCAGGATTAATAGTAGCGCTTACGGCTTATTTCGAAAAAGAAAAATGCCTGGCGGCCGGCATGAACGACTATATTCAGAAACCTTTTTCAATGAGAGACTTCATCAGAAAAATGAATGAACTCAATTACAAAAAAGGAGTCAACGAGGAAATGAAACCCGCGCCTCAGGCCGAAAAAATTGATTTAGATAAAATATTCAACAAACTCAATAATTAGTTGATTTAATAAAGACTTTTTATCATCCGGATTTTTATTGCGTTATTGACTAATTCATATTAAATGGTGCCTGAATGAACAATCCAGAATTAAGGCATGAGTTGCTTGACCATATATTAAATAATTCTTCCGACGGCATCGTCATCCTGCGTAAGTGCGTCGAAGGCGGATTTGAGGCGCTGATTTCAAATCAAGCCGCTTTTAAGTTAATGGATAAAGTGAATTTAACTTATACAAAGCACGCCTCTCCAGAAGGGCAGATTAAGCTTTTTTTCGACGCCGAATTAAGCGGCAAGCTCGATTCTATACCAAAAGGCGGCGCGCCGCTAAATATCGAGGCCGGCGATAACTCTAACGGCCGGCAGGTTTGGGTAAGATTGTCCGCTTCCGCCTGCAAAGAAAATATAATACTCACACTCTCCGACGTCACATATCGCAAAGAAAGCGAAAAAGACCTCCAGACCGAAATATACTTCAACGAACTTATCCTTGAAAGCCTTCCTTATCCGGTCGCCTTATTTTCATCGGGCCGAAAAGTGCGCCGGGCCAACTCTTCTTTCGTGAATCATAACCGTTTCTTCAACGAAATAGGGCATTCTATGCTCAATATTATTAAATCTTTCGAACGCGCAAGCGGCGATAACGAAAAAAACGCTTTAGAATTTCAATGCGGCGGCTCGCGTTATTTATTCGAATTCGACAGCCAGAACGATACCGGGCTTATTAAAAAGGCTTCTTTCTCTTCTAAAATATGGAATATTTTTATTAAACATATACATGAAGACGTTTATCTATTTTATGCCATAGACGAAACGGACCGCTATGCGATGGAAGACGGCCTGAACGAAGCAAGGGCGCAGGCGGAAAAATCCAATATAGCCAAAAGCCGTTTTATAGCCAATATGAGCCATGAGATAAGAACCCCGCTCAACGGAATAATCGGATTTTCAGAATTGCTTTTCAGGACCAGCGTAGACCATCAGCAGAGCCAGTATTTAAACAATGTAAAAACATGCGCGGGCACGCTTTTGAATTTAATTAACGACATTCTCGATTTTTCAAAGATCGAAGCGGAAAAGGTCGAGATAGAATCTTCGGAATTTATTTTGAAACAGGCGCTGCTCGATGTTATAACTATAGTAAAGTTCGAGGCGGGCAGAAGATCTCAAAATATATCGACGGAATTTGCCGGAATCTGCGATATGCCTTTACTTGGCGATATAGTCAGGTTAAAACAGGTCGTTTTAAACCTTGTAAATAACGCTATAAAATTCACGCCTGAAAATAAAACGATTAAACTGATCGCCTCGCTCGAAAACGAAACAGAGGTCAGCTGCGACATCAAAATTTCAGTTATCGACGAAGGCATAGGAATTTCCGAAGAAAATCAGAAAAAACTGTTTTCTTCTTTCATCCAGGCCGACGCGTCGCATACCCGCAAATTCGGCGGAACCGGCCTGGGGCTCGTAATCTCTGAAAAGCTTGTAAGGCTTATGGGAGGCGGCGGCATAAAAGTCATGAGCGCCGTTAACGAAGGCAGCTGTTTTAGTTTCGTCCTGCCGTTTTTGAAGGCGCAGCCGTCGTCCGAATCACGCGCCGGAGAAGAACGTATAGACTGGGCTGCCGAGCTCAAAAGGCTTAAGCTTAAAATTCTGATAGTCGACGATAGCGAAATGAACCTGAACCTCGGAGTTAAAATGCTTAAAATGCTCGGCTGCACGGTTTCTCAAGCGGCGGACGGCCCGGAGGCCATTGAAAAAGCCATGAGCGAACAATTCGACCTCATTTTGATGGACGTGTGCATGCCGTTGATGGACGGCTATGAAACTACGACTATTCTCAGGCAGAAAAATATAGATACGCCGATAATAGCGCTGACGGCCAGCGCGCTTAAATCGGACGTCGAATATTGCTTCGAATGCGGAATGAACGCTTACCTTTCAAAACCGATAGTGCTGCCCGATCTTACCAAAACATTATGCCTGGTTTATAAAAGCCGCAAATATAAAAAAGCTCCGTCTGAAAAACATAATGAAACAGAAGACGTTAAGGGCGCAGTCAAGCGCGAAGTTTTTGATTACGAACGCTTCGCCCAAAAATTTTCCGCTTTCGATGAAAAATCTATAAAAGCCGTCAGTGAATTTATGGATACCGCCGGCGGATATATTAATTTAATCGATGAAGCCAGGCGCTCCGGCGATAACGGTTTTATGAAATTAATTATAAATAAATTCAAGGCCGAAGCTTTTAATATTTCGGCCGTAAAACTGGGAAGGCTGCTTGCGGCGCTCGAAGACATTATGAAAAGGGGCGCGGCGGTCGAAAGCGCCTCTATAAATGAGTTAAGGGCCGAAATAAGGCGCTTCGAAGATGAAATCCGCAGAACGCTAAAACTTAAAGTAAAAGAGTCATGATATTTTGACCGTGAACGAAGAAGTTTTAAAATGTTTGAACAATTCGATAATTATGTTGATAAAATATATATTAACGGCAACGCGCTTCTGGAGTCCGGCGCACTCGATGAAGCCATAGCCTGTTATAACCAGGCCCTGTTTTTAGACGAAAGCTTCACCTGCGCGATGTTTTATAAAGGCGTGGCGCTTGTGAGCCTTAAGCGCTACGACGAAGCGCTGTGCTGTTACGATATGCTACTCGACATAGATCCTTCGGATACGGGCGTGCTGGAGCGCAAGGGCATAGCGCTTATAGACGTCAACCGTTACGAAGAGGCCCTTAAATGCTATAACCGCCTGCTGGAAATAGAGCCTGACAACAGCCGGGCTTATCTTAAAATCGGACACATTTACCAGATATACGGAAACTACAAAGAAGCTTTAACTTATTTCGACAAATCCCTGGAATTAAACCCGCTCGAAAAAACGGCATGGTATTTTAAGGGCCTGGTTCTCGCCGAGCAGGGGCTTATTTCGACTATAAAACATAAATTCGTGGAATCGCTTAAATGCATCGATAAAGCACTCGAACTGGACCCTGTAGACCCCGATTTGCTCAAAGACAGGGCTAAAGTGTTATTGAACGTCGGCGATACCGAACGCTCGCTTATATGCTATTTAAAAGCTTATTCTATAGCCCCGGACGATCCGGTCATTATTTCCGCGCTTGCGAAGCTTTATAGAAA
>MWBZ01000137.1 GCA_002069765.1 bacterium ADurb.Bin243 | reverse complement strand
GTCGAACACCTGCGGCGTGGGGATGGGCGTGGGGATAGCCGGACGGTCTATTTTCGCTATTTTTTTCCAGTTGATGACCGCCGCCGCCATGCAGGCGCCGGTATGGCCGGCGGAAACATAGGCGTCCGCCTTTTTTTCTTTAACCAGATTGCAGCAGACGGCAATGGTGTTCTCGCGTGAGCGCGAAACCGGGTCGTCGTTAAAAGATATGACGCCGGTTACGTGATTTATAGAAACATTCGCGAGTTGTTTAAACCCGTCAACCTTTTTAATAGCTTCTTCGTCGCCGACTAAGATTATTTCTACGTCGGGCATCGTTTCGGCGGCCTCTATGGCGCCCTTTACGATTTCTAAAGGAGCGTAATCGCCGCCCATTGCATCAACCGCTATTCTCACGAGGATCCTTCCCTTGTATTAAATTTTTTAGTATAACAGGCTGGCCGGGTGTTATTTCTTTTCTTTGATTTCGATGACTTTTTTTCCGTCGTATGTGCCGCAAGCGAGGCATACGTGGTGCGGAAGGACCGGCTGTCTGCATTCGGGGTTGGCGCAGGTAGCGATTGTTTTGGCCGTTTCGATTCTCTTCGACCATACCGCTCTGTCACGTCTGTTTCTGGTTTTACTATGTTTATGCTTTGGATTAGGCATAACTCACTCTCCTGTCAAAATAAAATTTTTGGTTACTAAATTATATACAAAAATGGGGAATTTGTCAAGAATTGTTTTTTCAAATTTTACCTTTCTTTTTAATTTCTTGCTGTTGACAGGAGCTTTATCTTATTGTATGATATTATTCATTAGCGCTCAGGTAATTAAAAATAATATTTTATTCGCAAAAAAATTACAAGAGCCTAAAAAAACTATATTCAGGCATGAAAGGTTTTTATATGTTTACTAAAGTACTTGCGGGATTTAAATTCAAACCATTTATATCGCTTATATTGACGGCCTTATTTTTTTTAACTGCCGTGACGGCCGCTTTGCCGGGCGGGCTCCCTTCCAAAAAAGTTTCGCTCGACGGCGTGAAGTCTTTTGCGAACGCCTATGGCAATTACGACTCGAAATCTCTCGCTAAATTCATGCAATTCGATCTTATCGTCATAGAGCCTTATGATGTCCCGAATGTAAATTTTTTAAAAAAGCTGAAAAAAAAAGGCGTTATAATACTCGCTTATATAAGCGTGGGCGAAGCGGGGGCTAACAGGCGCTACTTTAAAAACTGGCGTTCGTATGCTAATACTCCCGACAATCCTGCGATTCCGCGCTCGAAGGTCACTAAAAAAAGTCCGATGTTTATCGGCGAAGACCCGGGCTGGCCGGGATCGTATTACGCGGACGCCTCCAATCCGGGCTGGCGAAATATTATACTTAACGAGGAGATTCCTTATATTTTGTGGCTCGGAAAAGGCCTCTACGACGGATTTTTCCTTGACGTTCTGGATGCGGCGGACGTTTATAAAACGAAAAAAAACGGCCCCGCGATGATCGACGGGCTCATCGGGCTCGTTAAAGAGATGCGTGAAAAATATCCGGATAAACTGCTGGTAGCGAATCGCGGATTTACCGTTTTAACTAAAATAGCGCCTTTTATCGACGCATTAAAATATGAAGAATACACTTCCGCTTACGGCAATGTGAAAGGAGAGCCCCACTATAGAAAATATTATCTTAAAATAGATAAAAAAGGCCATAGAACAAATGAAAGCGAGATAAAAACGCTCGAGGCGGCTCTTAAAATTAACCCGTCCATAAGGATTTTAATTCTAGATCATGTTAAAACGAAACCGGCCGATGTCAAAATCGCCAGATTTTGTTATGAAGAAGCCCAAAAACTTGCCGGAATTTTAAAATGCAGTGTTTTATGGTATGCAAATGCCGTTAATCAGGACCTTCCTATCTGGCCGGATTTTAACTCTAAATAATTATAACTGAAAAAGTCATGAATTGTCTATTGCTGCCTGGGTTCCGGCCATATAATCGTTAATCCTTTTAAAAACCGGCGATTTGGAGTTGCTATTTTATCAAGTTTATGCTATAATGATTAAAGATATGTGTAAATATATAAATAAGTGCCAATTAAAAATTTTACAATTAATTTTTTCTAGAATGAGCGTGGTCCGTAGTGTATCTAATAGAGACCATTATTTTTTCGGCACTTATGGCATCCATAAATTACCTTTATTACCCATTGTCTTTTTTGTTTATAGGCGATGCAGCTAACCCCTACCAGATTTTATCCATATGCATGTCCGTAAGATACGGCTCTATGAAGGGCTTTTTTTCTTTTCTCATCATTATCGCTTCTGGTTTAACGGCTGGAGCGGCCTGCGGAAATATCAATAAAATTTTCGATAACGATACATACTATCTCGTCTTTTCAATACTGCTTACATCCCACATAGCCGGGCAGATCAAAGATCATCAGGATTATCAGTATAACAACTTGAAAAACTCTCACGAAAAGCTTTCGTCCGAGTTCGAAAAGTACGCTTTAAACTGCTTGATGCTCGAAGACGCCAATAAAGAACTGACGAAAAAAATCGTGACGCGCTTTCAATCGCTTTCGACGGTTTACGAGGCCGCCAAGAAACTGGAAACGCTGGAATACGAAAAGCTATTTCCCGCCGTGCTGCAAATACTGGAAAGCCACATCAACATAAAATCGTCGGCTATATATTTAAAAGAAGGCGAGCAGCTGATTTTGAAATCCAGCGCCGGTAAAAACCCGGAAAGCTTCGAACGGCGCGTCGCGGTTTCGAGCGACAGGCTTTTTTCCAGCGCGCTGAAAATAAAGAAAACGTTATCTTTGCTGGATAATATATTGCTTGCTGATTCGATTTTAAGTAAAGAAGATTTTGAAAAATACGTCATAGTTTCGCCTCTGATTTTTAACGACCAGATTTATGGAATTATAGCGGTAAAAGAGCTTCCGTTCGATAATTTTAACGACACGTCCGTAAGAATGGTTTCGATGATAGCGGAATGGGCCGGCATGTGCCTTAATAAAATAAATAACTTCACTCAGATAGAATCGGAAGTGCCTCTGGACAACAAACTTAAATGCTATAAACCAGATCACTTAAAACAGCTTATCAAATCAGAGCTTTATAAAGCGATGCGTTACAGGCTGGAATTGTCCATTTGCAAAATAACTATTAAAAATCACGATATCATACCTGAAAACAATAAAACTTCGGTATATTTTTCGATAGGTTATATCATTAAAAATTCCATCAGGGAAATAGATATTTATGGCGCTTGTATGCAGAGCGGATGTTTTATAATAATATTGCCCGTTACCGATATAAAGGGCGCTAATATTTTATTGTCGAGGCTGATTCCCGAGATAAATAATTTTAAAATAATGCCAGGCGGCGATAACGAAGAACTGCATTTCGAAGCCGAAGCCCACTCGCTTTTCGAAGCTATCAGCGAAGAAGAAATACAGATGATTCCTTTTGAAAGATTGAACGAAGAATCCAACAATATGTATAAAAAAATAATCAGCAATATTAAAATTTGATGGTTCAGACTTTTTATGATAGAAGATAAAACTTATTATACCTCGATACTTACATGGCTATCGGTTTTAATAATTTTTTTTATATTCACCGCGCTTGCCGGCGCGCCGCCGCCGGAAGTTTTTTACGCCAGATTCGCTCTTGTGAATACTCTTGGTGCGGTCATATTTTTAGCTATTTACGAAGTGATGTTTTCTCTTAATTTTGATTTTAAAAACGAGAATAATTTCACCAAGAAAGATCTTACATTTCTTTTTATACTGATATTCGGTCCCTTCGCCCTTCTTCCGGTTGTTTTCGTCATAATAGCCTGCGCCGATAAGCCGGCCAGAAAATTCGAAGGTCTCGTGGCGGAAAATCAGACCGATTTAGCTGCCAATGCGGTTTTTAATTATATCGACGTCGCCGACGAATTTCAAAAGCAGATGTTCAAAGAGGCTGTAATAGACTCCGCGATGTCCGATAATAATCTAAAAAAGAGAAACGCCATCGATATTTTATCCAAGATGAAAAACAAGCAGGCCGTTGCGGCGCTTAAGTTAATGGCCAGAGATAAGGAATATGAAATAAGGTTTATGGCCATTAATAAGTTGAACGTTATCGAAGACGAATATATGCGCGAATTCGACTGGTACAAAACCGCCATAAAAGTTTGCGGCCCCGTGCCGGAACTGGTTTTTCAGTACGCGTCGCTGATTTTGAAGTTTTGCAGGCTCGAAATTTTATATGACGATCTGGCGCATTTATATTATAAAAAATCGGCGTCGCTTTTTAAGGCGTTGATAGATGAAAACATATATCGCGACGAATCCCTGTACGGTTATTCGGTTTGCCTGAGAAGCATGTCGGATGCGGCCCGCGCCGCCGCACTGCTTGAAAGCGATTTAAAAAACTTGAGCGGCCGCGCCGTAGACGAGCTTGCGGCATGTTATTTTGAACTGAAAAAAAACGAAGAGCTTAAAGCGCTTATCCAAAAAGTAAAAAATAATGAAATCATTTGCGGCGCGAGGCTCAAAAAGATTATCGACGGCTCCGATCAGGACCAGGCCGAAGACGGCTCCGAATCCGGCGATTTATACAGCGTTTATAAGATGAATGAGTTTCTGCAATTGATTAAAAATTGCGAAAGCCTCGATTTCGACGTCTATTATGCCAGGCTGAAAACGGCGGCTAACACATCGATGTATCCGGCGGCTTTTAAAGACATATGCAAAATGTCTAAATTCTGCCGGGTCATATATTTAAAACTGCTCAAGGGCCAGCTCGAAACGGATAACGCCAGAAATTTAAAGAGGTTTTTATATGATCCGGATATCATGCTGTCGCTTTTTGCGCTCGACGTTTTGAGCTCGACGGAGCTTCCGCTTCGTAACGAGATATTTATCGACCTTCTTTTGCACCCGCAGGATGAAGTTAAAATAGTCGCCATCAAATTCGCCGGCATGAAAAAGATGCGCAAGGCGGTCAAATTGCTCATCAGGCTGCTTAAAGCTTCAAAAATTTCTCTAACTTTAAAAAAAGAAACGGCTACCGCTCTTTTAAAAATAGCCGATTCGCAGGCTGTCCGGGGAATAAGCCATTGCCTTTCGAAAGGCGTCGAAGAATTGCGCGTTCACGCCCTTAGTGAAATAAAAAAATATAACTTACGCTATTTCCTTGACGATATATTAAAAATAGCCTCGAACGGAACCGTCGCCGAAAGGCTCGAAGCTTTGAAAACGGCGGCGTCATTCGGCGGCGACGCGGTTTTTTTCGAACTGGAGAAGTTTTTGCAGGCCTCTAACAACGATATAATAAGGGAAGCGGCGACCGTTGAATTTTGCCGTGCGTTCAGGCCTGAGGCTATAGCAAATGCGGTATTTTATTATAACAAGACCGGTTCGAGATATGAAACCGATTATAAAAATTATTTTTCGTATCTGGGGAAAAATTATATCGAAAGTTATATAGACGGATTGATATCAAGCGGCAGTTATGCTGAAACTGATTTCATTAAAACTATTTTAAAATTCCGCTACGAAACGGTTTCAGAAATAATAGCGAGCAGGGGCGGGGCGAACTCCAGATTTTATGAATATTGCAAAACGCATTTGAGGTCCGAAGACAATAATGGCTGATATCTGCATGGTGCTCGAAGGCACTTATCCTTATATTACCGGCGGCGTTTCAAGCTGGGTGCATGATATAATAACTAATCTTTACGATTTCACTTTCGACATCGTGGCTATATTGCCGTCTAAAAATTACGTAAGGGAATTTAAATATAAAATTCCGCCAAACGTAAAATCCATCAATAATATTTATTTAAACGAGATCGAAAGCAAAAGCGATAAAAAATTAGGCTACTTCGAAATTAAAAAATTATACAAAGAACTTTCGGCTGCGGCATTCGAATTAAAAAACGATAAATTCGAGCATTTAAAAACGATCAGCGATATTTTCGATAAATATAAACCTTCGATGGGAGATTTTATAAATACCAGGGAAGGCTGGCAGTTTTTTTTAAAAATTTATGAAAATTTCGACAGCGGCTTTTCATTTATAGATTTTTTCTGGACTATGCGTTTTATACTGATTCCAATAGTCAATATCACCGAGTTTATTCCGCCGGACTGCTCCTGTTATCACAGCGTTTCAACCGGATACGCCGGGCTGCTTGCGAGCCTTTTCAGGCTCAGGACGAATAAGCCGATGATATTGACCGAGCACGGCATATACACTAATGAAAGGCTTCTGGAAATAGTCAACGCCAAATGGATATACGATCAGAATATCGATTCCATAGATGTAAGCCGCGATCTGGCGCCTTTAAAGCGTTTATGGATAAACCTGTTCATATATCTGGGTAAAATTTCTTACTATTGTTCGGATAAAATAATAACGCTTTTTAAGGAAAATATGAATCTGCAGATAAAGTTAGGCGCGCCTGCCGAAAAGTGCTCGATCATACCCAACGGAATAGACTGCGAGCGTTTTAACGAAAAAAGGCCGGAAAAAAAAGAATATTCGGGTTATACGGTGGGCTATGTCGGCAGGATAGTAAGGATAAAAGATATCAAAACTCTTCTTTACGCGGCGCGTTTCGTTGCCGATAAGCTGCCCTCCGTGAAATTTATATTGAAAGGCCCCGTAGACGAAGAAAAATCATACTATGAAGAGTGCCGCGTTCTTATGAGCCTTCTGGGATTGGAAAACAACGTGGTTTTTGCGGGCCCCGGCGACGTGTCGGGTTTTTACCGCGAACTCGACCTGCTGGCGCTTTCCTCTATATCGGAAGCTCAGCCGCTGGCCTTGATGGAAGCTAATTTATGCCGCGTCCCGGTAGTTTCAACGGACGTAGGCGCCGTACGCGAACTGCTTTACGGCGCGGACGAAGAAGACATTAAAATCGGGGCTTCCGGGATCGTGGTTCCGGTAAAATCTCCGGAACCGCTCGGCTCGGAAATAATCAAACTTTTGACGGACCGTGAATTGAACGTAAAGATGGGATTGAACGGGGAAAAAAGAGTCCTGCGCTATTATAAAAAAGAGCTTTTGATGTCGAAATACCGTGAAATTTACGGTAATTTCGCCGGAGCGTCCAGGGCGAAAAAAGGGGAGCGTGCCTTTTAAAAATGGCGGGAATCGGTTTCAGGTTCAGGGAGCTCGCCGATAGCGGAAGCTATATGGGGGCCATAAAAAGCTACGTTTTCTCTTCTATTTTCGCAGCCGGGCCATGGATACTGACTATGGCGACTATATCCACGCTTAACGCACTGGCGCCGCCGGAAATAAGCGGCGATACCCTGCTGGCATTTCGTGCTCTGCTGTCTTATATTTTCGCTTTCAGCCTGATACTTACCGGAACTTTTCAGCTCGCAATCGTTAGATACATAGCCGATAAAATTTTCGATAAAGACCAGGAGGAATTGCTTTCTTTATTTATAGGCAGTTCGTTTTTTTTCGCTTTAATATCGATAGCTGCGGGAGGGATTTTCTTTTCATACGGTACCGCGGAGCCGGATGTTAAACTTCTGGCAACGATGCTTTTTTGCGTTATATGCCTTACGTGGAACGGCATGGCTTTTCTGACCGCGATAAAAGATTATAAATTTATAATATTCGTTTTTACTTCCGGAACCATTGCGTCGATATCCTTGTGCGCTTATCTTAAAAATTACTACGGACTGAAAGGCTATTTGATAGGCTTTTTCTTAGGGCAGCTTTACGTTTTTTCAGGCATAACCGCTGAAATTACCCGCGAGTTTTTTACAAGAAAAGGCGTCACTTACTATTTTTTCGACTACTTCAGAAGCTATTCTGTGCTGGTTTTTTCGGGACTGGCTTATAACCTCGGCATATGGATCGATAAATTCGTAATCTGGAACAGTTCGCATCACCAGGTTTACCTTGGAAATTTGAAAATTTGCGGTGTTTACGACCTGGCGGTTTTCGTGTCTTACTTATCGATAATCCCTTCTCTCGGTTATTTTTTCGTCAGGGTGGAGACCGATTTTTATGACCTGTACAGGGCCTACTTCGCCTCTATCGCGAGCAAGGAATGTTTTTCAAAAATCGAGGAAAGGAAAAACGATATAGTCAAAGCGGTCGACGAGTCCATTATGAGCCTGGTTAAAATACAGGGAACTATAACTTTATTATGTTATTTAAACGCCGATATTATAATAAAGCGTTTCGGCGGAGGGAACGAGCTGCTTTGCGCTCCGATTTATAAAATGGCGATTATAGGAGTGTTTTTTCATGTATTGTTCATGTTTATAACTATTTTTATGATGTATTTCGAATTTTACAGGGCGCTTTTATCGGCCAATTTGATTTTTTTAATTTTAAACGGAACTCTCACATATATTGCGGTAATCAACGGTTATAATCTGGCCTCGGGCTATGCCGCGGCTTCGGCGGCAAGCTTCGTTTTTTCGTTTCTGGCCTTCAAGTATTGCATTAAAGACCTTTTGTTTTATACTTTTGTAAATCAGCCCATAACGCCTGCTCTTGAAGAAAAAGCCATTTTCGACAGCTTTAAGGCCCTGGAAGCGGCGGGCGTAAGAAACGCATGCAAAGACGATGCGCTTAAAGGAGTAAATATAGATGACATATAAAACCGGCGGTAAAAAAATGCGTTGCGGCCGCTCGCTGGAGTTTTGGCCGGCGGCTGTCGGCGCCGCGCTTCTCGCATTTTCGCTTACTTTGTTTTTATCTGCGCCGGAAGCGTTTGGCCAGGCCGATATTTATATTCAGAACGAGCGCAATATAGCTATGGATAAAAGCGGCACCCTCAGCGATTACAGGGCGGCCGCGCTTACTGCGTTTTATGCGGGTTCGCTCGAAGTGGCGGTTGATTTCGGCAAAAAAAGCTTGAAAAAAGCCGCCGACGATACCGCCGCGGTTTTAATAGTCGGCCAGTCTTTGCTGTGGAGCGGCAAAGCCGCGGACGCCGACCGGTATTATCGTAAATATTTCAGCCTCGGCGGTCCTGGAGCTCATT
>MWBZ01000136.1 GCA_002069765.1 bacterium ADurb.Bin243 | reverse complement strand
TTTACATAATTATACAGTTTCGAATATAAGTCATGACGGAACCAACACTTCTTACAATGCCACGGAAAAAGCCGCATGGGCGAGCATCGCCGCAGGAAAAAATTTAGGCTATGCGATTAAAGACACAACCAGCGGAAACGTTTCGAAACTCACTTATGACGGAACGATACCCGCGGCGCCCGATGTGACTAATATAGGTTATTCGCGCGCTTCACAAAAATCAACGGTTTCGGCGGCCGGAATTACCGCAAATACGAGCACAAGCGCAATTCTTTCGATGTGGCAGGTTGACGATGCTAATAACGCCACTCCCGCGGCTAGAGGAACGAAAACCGGTGTTAATCTCTCGACGCTGACTAGCGATTTGATAACAGCGCAAACTATCGCCAACCCAAAATATATAGCATATACTATCACGGATGAAAACGGCAACACTTCAACATTCGCAAACGACGGCCAGGTGCCCGTTGCGCCTGTCGGAGCCAATATTACATGGTCTGACGCGGTAAGTAAATTTAAAATACGCAACGGTAATGTTGGAAGCGCAGACACGCAGCTTAGAATTTATAGAGAAAATATCGGCTTATACACTTATCTTGGCCGCGCAGTAACTTTATCTAATGCCGATTTAAAAGGGATTTACGGAGTTTCGGAAGAATTTGCAGCCAGGAAGACCGATAACACGGCTATAACGGTATATAACAATGATCCGGTTAACGACAAAGTCGCATATACTCTTGTTAATGACAATGGAAATGAATCGGCTTATGACGACGGCGGGCTTGTTCCTGCAAAACCCGACGTAACTAAACTCGCTTACTCTAAAGCCGCTAAAAAAACTATCGTTTCGGCAGGAGTAGTTTCAGTTGATGCTGACCCTGGTTGCATTCTTTACTGTTATCAGGCCGATGACGCTTCAGGCAGTGGATTGATATCGAAAGGTTTAAAAAGCGGAGTCGACTTAACCGCGCATTTCGGTGATCTTGAGGCCAATCAGGATATCGCCGAAGATAAATTTATTCTTTACACATTCAAAAACTTGGCAGGAAACACTTCGACATACGCAAGCGACGGCAAAGTGCCGGTAGCACCAACTCAGGCCGCAGTATCCGCTTCGACATTCTCCAACGCATCGGGCGATATCGGCATTAAAGAAACCGCATTCACATCGCTTACCGCCAATACAATAATCAACGTTTATGAAGATGATAACGGTACTTACGATGCAGTAAACTCGATCAAAAAGAACTGGACTGCATCGGCAGACAACAGCGGAATTAATGTCACAAAATCAGCCACGATAAGTGGCGGCGTTTGGACAGCCATTAATGTCGGAGCAAAACCTTATGTCGGCTACTCGATCGAAACAGCCGATGGCAATGAATCGTCGATCATATTCGATACAGATCAAATTCCAGCGGCACCGACGCTACCTATTGCATCCACTACTCTGCTTCAGGCCGGCGACGGCGGCACCGACGCGCCCGCCGGGTATGTTAATGATACCGGCAAAGCCGCTGTAACATTGAGGCCCGGAATCGCCCTTTCAGCAAATGAAAAACTGACGCTCAAAGTTAATAAAACCAATTCCGCCATTATGACGGCGACCATAGTTTCAAGTGCCGTCGGTAACATAACACCCGTTTTTGGTACTACCGACGCAAATGTTACTTTCGCTAACTCTATTGCAAACAGTGGAAACGCTACAACCGGCAAATTCGACTTCACCGTGGGCGGCGGACTATCTCCAATAGCCGAAAGCGCAGGTGTGGCAGACGTCGCGGTCACCGCAACAAAAACTTCGTCGAACGGCAACGAATCGGCATGGAGCGCGGCCGTTAACATCACTTATGACAAAACAGCGCCTACGCTTTCATTCAGTCAGGCCGCCTATGTTTTCGCAAACGATGCCGGTGTTAAAATATTCATACTGAATGCAAGCGAATATGTACGGGCTAATTCTGGGCTCGGTTATGGGACTATAGACCCGGCGTACGGTATAAAAACATTCACAGTGGCCGGATGGGCGGTCCCTCCAACGCAATTTAAGTTCGACAATTTCCTTCAGGGGACCGCGGTGACAATCACTTCAGATAATTCAGCAAACGATACGGATGCTGGCGGCCGCATTAAACCGGCCGTTATACAACTTGGGACTGCCGGAATTGCACTATTCAAGGACCTTGCCGGCAATAAGATGACCAACGCAACGGTTACAGTTATTTTCGAATAATAACGTAAAACTTTATCTATAGATAAAAATTCGAATAAACTAACGGGCGCCTGAAAATTCAGTCGCCCGTCAGTTATTTTATAATTTTACAATGTTTACTTGAAATAAGGAAACTATTTTATAATAGCTTCGTTATATAAAAGAAACCTGAAGATAATTGACAAAAATCTTTATTCAGGCTGGTTAGTTTGAATTTTCACATATTCTAATATTGTTTTGACGAAATCTTTTCCGATGTTTAATACTTCTATGGCTTTATCGCCGGTAATAAAGTCGGTAAAATTATAATCGCTCGTCTGCCGCATTTCATATATTTTATTTAGAGCGCGGCCTAAAGTTTTTGGCAGCATGCCCGTACTGATGAATTTTTTCGAGAATGTAGATATAGCGCCGCTATGCGATGAAGTAACGATTCCGTTATCTGCAAAAAGAACCTGAACGGCATAAAACATCGCATAGTAAGTCCTTGAAACGGCTGCGTTAAAGGAATCATGTTGTATTAACAGCTCGGCATTTTCAAGTTCTTTTATTGATTTTTTTATAAGTGAATCAAGTTCATTCACGCCGCTATTCCTTCATTTCGGGCGTTCACTATAAACGGCATTATCGAGCGCTGATATTTTTCTTCGGAAACCGGAATGACCGATATCGTGATTTCATATTTTAAAACAAGGTCGTAAACTTCGTCGTTCATTCGGCTTATTTCATCATAAACGTTAAGTTCCGATTCTTTTTCGTTTAAAACAACTAAAAAATCCACATCAGAGTCACTTCTGGCATCACCGCGAGCGTGTGATCCAAAAAGTATAAGTCTTTTTAGTTTATCGGCGTATATTTTTTTTAAGGCTTTTTTTAAATCCGCCATTATTTTTTCAACTATTTCAGGCATTTAACACCGCCGCTTTATGAGTCGTAATATATTCAAAATAAATGATATCATACACGTTAAGTAAAGTCAATCGATTTTGTAATTTTGTAATTTTGTAATTATGTAACTTTGAAACTTTTATGCTTTCTAATAAGAAAACAGAGGCGCGAAAGTTGATTAAATGACAAAACGGGCGCCCTAAAATTCAGGCGCCCGTTTTATTTTATATTTTTAGAATGTTTACTTGAAATAAGGAAACTATTATATTGATTTTGTATTAATTGGAGGAAACTATGAAAGAAATATTGAAAAGAATTTATTCTGATTTCCATGGTATCGACATAAAAGTGATCGAGCGCTATGAGATTGCCCGCGCCGATATTTTAAATATATGCTGCTCAAGATCATCGCGTCGGCGGCCAAAGAATTTTCAGTCAATAAACATATAATAAATTAAAAAGCAGCGGTTACGGCGTTTTACGCGATACGCTCTACATTTTTATCGAATATATCAAAAACATTTTTTTGCGAATTCGTCGGCAAATATCACAGATCAACCGGCGGACGAGAAAATTCCAATAAAAAAGCCTTGCTTTACGATAACGGCATAACATCTGCTTTTGGCGCTCAAATAGCTAATGTCGGTATCAGTCTTCTGCTGCATATCATTTTAAGCCTATTATCGGCGAACTATGAATGTTGAGACGATCGGAACGCTGTTTGAGATAGTAAAGAAGGACATCAACGATAAAACTATTGCGAAAAACCTCTGACGATATTTCGTTGAAACAATCGGCAAAATTATCAAAGAACTTTATGAATAAGGGAAAACGATCGTGAAAAAATCAAAAATTAATTTCGAAAAATTACTTGATAATTTTGATTTAAATTGATACAACCTGTTTATAGAGGTTTTCAGGCGCGAAACTTAAGTAATCTTTATTTCAATTTTCCCTGAAAAATTTTTGTCCGCGGTTATTATTTTTATCAGCTATGAAAATCGTGTCGGCCGAAGTGTTCGGTACTATGTTGACCGCTATGCCCGAAGGCCTGTTGAACTGACCATTGCCCGCGCCGGAAGAGCCGAAACTTAGAATATAGCCGCCCGCCGGCGTGAATTTTTGTATACGGTTATTGAAAGTATCTGCCACATATACGTTAGACGCACCGTCGACCGTTATACCTGCCGGGGCGTTGAATTTGCCGTTGCCGGTTCCGTAGCCGCCCCAGGAAGTTATGAAAATGCCGTTAGCGTCGAATACCTGTACGCGATGGTTATAGGTATCGGCGATAAATATTTTTTTGTCGGCGGATATTGCGATGCCCGATATGCCGTTGAACAGGCCGCTGCCGTTGCCGGTCCCGCCGAATTCAACTTCAAAACTGCCGTCAGATGTGAACCGTAAGATTTTATTGGTGACCGAATCGGATACATATACATTTGAATCTATATCTACGGCTAATTTTGACGGTGACGAGTAGGTCGTAATGCTCAAAGCCTGGGTTTCGAATGTTTTAATATAACCTCCGTTTGAATCGAATTTTTTGATTTTTTTATTGCCTGAATCGACCACGTACAGGTTATTAGTGGAATCGACCGCGACCCCCGTCACCGTGTCGAATTCTGAATTGCCGGAACCGTTTACTGAAGTTTTACCTGAAAGCGGGTTGTGCCAGCCAGAGCCGCCGGTATTGTCCCGCCCGATCCAGCCGAGAAGAGCGCCGGCCGAATTAAATTTTTGCACGCGATGGTTATTGGCGTCTGCGGCCCAGATATTACCAGCGCTATCGAGCGCTATGTCCGCCGCGGCGTTGAACTGCGAATCGCCGGCGCCCGTTCCGCCGAATTGAGAAGTGTAGTTATAGTTAAGCTGGGTTTCAAACCATACTTTATTACTTTCGACGTTATTGACCACGACGCGTAAATAGCCCGGAAGTGTTCCGGCGGCTACATTGCCGCGGATTTCGGTATCACTCCAAACAGATACGGTTAGATCAAATGCGCCTATCTTAACGCTGTTAACGCCCTGTGACGCTCCGAAACCTTCGCCGGTTATAGTTATTTCATCGCCGCGTTTGGCGAATGCCGGCGTTACTGTAGTTACATTAAGCAGTTTATACGAAATTTCATTACTCGTTATGCCGTTGACCGTCACTCTGAGATTGCCGTTGACCGTATTTGCGGGCACTTTTACTTTGAATGAAGTATTGGATAATTCCGATACGATGCCGGCGGTGATATCGTTGAATTTAACGCTTACGGCCGAAGGCGTCGTGCCGAAACCGCTGCCGGAAACGGTTATATCGATCCCGGTATTCAGCGGATTGGGCGCGATCGAACTGACCTTTACTATATTGAATAGATAACCGTTGCTTGTAATGCCGCCGGCGGTCACCGTAACGCCGCCGCTTTCGGCAAATGGCGGCACCTTGACTCTTATCTGCGTATCGGTCCAGCCGAGGTAATCGTTAGATTCGACCGGAGTGGTGCCAAATTTGACCGTGTCGCCGGCCGCCTGGAACGCTCCGAAACCCGAGCCGGTTATGGTCACTTCCTGGCCCGCCGTGCCGGCGAATGGCGTGAGCGAAGAAATATTAAGCGCCTGATACGCATAAGCCTGCGATGTAATTCCGTTCATTTCCACGCGCAAATTACCCGACACCGCGCCGTAAGGAACTATTACCTCGACTGTATTCATGTTCCAGTTGCCCTGATTGACGACCGCTTCGACGGCCGCCGAATTTAGCGCGTCAAAAAGCACTCTGGTGTTGCCTTTGACCGGTCCGAAGCCGGAGCCGTAAATTTTAATGACCTCGCCTGCGGTTACTTTCAGCTTATCGATCGAATCGATTTTAGTGATGAAAAAATTATATTGATTGGTGGCCTTGCCGTTTACTTCGATGGTAAAAGCGCTGCTGGCGGATCCGGCCGGCACTTTAACCCTTATTTTTGTATCGCTCCATGAATATATATCGCTTGACGAGAGGCTCACACCGCCATAAAGAACGCGTCCTGTTCCCTGCGTGGCGCCGAAAGCAGTGCCGTTGATATCGACGACTGTGCCGTCCGGCCCATAATCAGGCAGAAGCGAGGTTATCGTCGATACTTTAAAGCTTTTATCGTTACTATATAAATCGCCGATCTTAACTTTGATATTACCGCTCGACGCTCCAGCCGGCACTTTAACGATTATCGAATCATCCGACCACAGAAAATAATCTTCAGCCGCCGCCGGCAGCGAGTTGAAATAAACACCGTTACCGCCTCTGGCGGATCCGAATCCTTCGCCGCTAATCGTCACTTTTAATCCGACCGGCCCGAATTCACGGTCTATGGCGGTGATTTTAGTGACTTTAAACCCTGTCCAGGTATTTAAAATACCGGATATGCTAACGCTCACGGCGCCGGATTGAGCCTCGTCAGGAACGTTGGTTAATATAGTGGTATCGCTCCAGTTGCCTGGCGCGACGATAGCCGTCGCAGTATTGAATTTAACGGTTCCGGCGATCGCGCCGAACCCGGCGCCGTTGATCGTGACCGGCGTTCCGATTGGGCCGTAAGCGGGTACCAAGCTGGCTATATTGGTGACGGTGAAATCAAAGGCCGCAGAATCGATACCCCACATATTTACTTTAACGCCGCCGCTCGACGCTCCAGCCGGCACCTTTACCTCGATAAAGTTATCGTTCCACGATACTATATCTGCCGTTGAAGCCGTTACGCCGTTGAATTTAATTAAATTACCGGCCTGCGTTGCGCCGAACCCTTCACCGTTGAGTTTAATTGTAGATCCGATCGGGCCATAGGCCGGTAATATGGAATTTATTTTAGTTAACTTGAAAGACACCTGAGGCGATGATAATGTTATGCCGCCGTTAGTAACCGTTACAGGCCCGGACGATGAACCTGCCGGAATTGTCGCGGTTATTTTATTATCTTTCCATTCATTGATTAAAGCTGCACCGATGCCGTTGAATGCGACAGACCCTTTGGTCGCGCCGAATCCGGCGCCGTTGATCGTAACTAGCGTGCCGGTCGGGCCGTATGCAGGCGCTATCGGAGCATCGACCGAAAAGCGCACTACTTCGAACGGCATTGCGTTAGTTTCGAAATCATTAATGACAGCTTTTATTGACCCTGACACGGCGTTACCGGGTATCGTTACACGCACCATGCTGTCTGTCCATAAGTCTCCAGCTACGGGCATTTCGATATTATTTATCAATATTTTATTTGCGCCCTTTGTGCCGCCGAAGCCGGTACCGTTTACCGATATTTGAGTATTAACCGCGCCGCGTACCGCCGACAGTGAATTAATCGAAATAATGCTTACAGCTTTAGAATTACTTCTGACGCCGGATATAACCACTTCGAGCGAGCCTGATACGGAATTAGCCGGGACCGCCACGGTAATTTTATCGTTTACCCACGAAACTATAGATGTAGCGCTTGCCGAGTTGAATATGACATTATTAGATCCGCGCAACGGGCCGAATCCTGTGCCGTAAATGATTAATTGAGTACCCGCGGTGCCCTGAACCGGATTGACCGAGTTAATATGCGTCACTTCAAAAGTTACCGAATTGCTGGCAACGCCGTTTGATGAAATATGGATTGAACCGCTGCCGGCTGCCGCATAAGACGGTATTCTGACTATAATTTCAGTATCGCTCCAGCTGGTGATATCTGTTTCGGCAATGGCGGCGCCGCTGAATTTAACCGAATTGTTAACAGTTTGAGCGCCCCCGAATCCCGAACCTTTAATTGTAATAGGCATGCCGATAGGACCGTAATTTTGTGATAACGATGAAATAGCGATGACTTTGAAATCGACTCCGTTAGTCGTAATGCCGTTGACCGTGACAGACGTTTTTGCGCTGACCGATTTATCTGGCACGATAAATTTAATTTCTCTATCAGACCATGATTTTATTTCAGAAACGCTTATCGTACCTATTTTAACGATATTGCCGATGGCGGGCGTCGCGCCGAACCCGGATCCCGAAATAGTTATTTCATCGCCGTAAGTGCCTGCTGAAGGAGTTATCTGTGTTATATTAACCGCTTCAAAATTGAAACCGTTATGAACCGTTCCGCCGGCCGTGGTTATCGAAACGCTTCCGGAAACAGCATTTGCCGGTACTTTTACTATTACTTTAGAA
This sequence comes from bacterium ADurb.Bin243, assembly GCA_002069765.1. Taxonomy (GTDB): domain Bacteria; phylum Muiribacteriota; class UBA9980; order UBA9980; family UBA9980; genus UBA9980. Next base: position 773 of record MWBZ01000136.1, on the reverse strand, counting down.
TTCGTCCATGATATTATTTCTGATGCGGCTGCCGCCCCGAATTTAACCGTGCCCTGCGTGTCGCCAAAGTTAGATCCGTTTATAGTCACGATCGTGCCTATTACGCCACGCACGGGCGTTATGGATATTATATTTGTAACGTTGAATATGTTGCCGGCGTTAGTTTCCGCCGCGCCGGAAATTATCTTAATCGAGCCAGAGACCGCCATAGCCGGAATTATTACGGTTATTTTATTATTAGTCCACGATGTGATTTCATTAATTTCAGCCGCGCCTATTTTAATGGCGCGCCCGGCACGCGCTTCGCCGAACCCGGTTCCGTATATATCGACAGCCGTGCCGGCAGGCCCGTAATGAGGATTTATAGAAGATATCGAAGTGAGTTCAAAATTATTATCACTGATATATTCGATATTATTTATTTTTACTTTTACTTTGCCAGTTATCCCGCCGGCAGGCACTTTTACTTTGATAATGTCGTTATGCCAGCTATCTATGACGGATGCCGGCATGCCGTTAAAAGTTATCGACGAACCGGCCTGTGAATCGCCGAATCCGGCGCCCGTGATTTCGATCCAATCGCCAGCGAATCCGAACGCCGGAACGAGTCCCGATATAGATGTCATATCGTATTTAAACCGATTGCTCGTTATTCCGCCCGCCGTGACCGTTAAATAGCCTGATTTAACGTCCTGCGGAACAATTGTTTCGATATGCGTGTCCGACCATTTTTTAATATATGAAGCGCTCGTGTCGTTGAATTTAACGCTGCC
>MWBZ01000135.1 GCA_002069765.1 bacterium ADurb.Bin243 | reverse complement strand
GAGCCGCTATGCGGCGGTCGGCATTTTATGCGTGATGATGCTGCTGATATTCGTCATTCTTCCGTCGTTTATGGCCACCACGTTCACGCGCGAAAAAGAAGAAAACACGCTCGCATCGCTCGCGGTAACACAGCTTACCATGTTCGATATAATATCCGGAAAGATACAGGTCGGCATTTTTTATACGCTTTATCTGATAATGATAACCATACCGCTTTTCGGGGCGCTTTACAAGCTGGGCGGTTTCGCGATGAGCGAAATAGTGCAAAGCTATATGATAATACTTATTATGTCTCTTTCGGTCTGCCTGTGGGCGATGTTTTTTTCGGTAATTTCAGCCACTTCCTACAAGGCGATAAGCCGCGCATACTTTTTCTTCTTTCTTCTTCTGATTTTAATGGGCGTTTTTTCAGCTTTCCTTCACGATCTCGGGCTGGGTTATATTTTCAGTTCTGCCTATATAAACCCGTTCATGTCCATCGAGGCGATTTTTTTCGGTTCGGCCGGCGGACGCTATTCGAGCTTTAACCTCAATCTTTCAAAATACTCCAGTCAGAACCTGATATTCGGTTTTTTTTATATCGAAACTTTAAAAATTATAGCGTTTTACGGAGCATTGTCGCTGATTTTGCTGCTTCTGATAATATCCGCCTACAGAAGGCTTCAACATAAATGGCTGTGAGCCGGAAATTTATTTAAAAAGGCGCCGTCGCGGTAAAGCATATGAACGAAAAAATTAAAAATTTTGCCGACTCGATATCCCCCCTGATTTTTCTCGATTTCTTGTTCGAATCGAGAAAAAATTTGACGCGCCTTATAATTTATTTCGTAATTTCTCTAGGGCTTATAATAACGGTTTTCTTCATGCAGCTTTCATATAGCGATTCATCGAGGGCAGGAGTCATAAACGCTTTCTTTATTATCATCTGCACGTCTTCAGCGCTCATCGGAGGAACTTACAGCGCCGCCTCCATAACTTCCGAGAAAGAAAAAAAGACGCTTACTCTGCTTAGAATGTCTGGTATTTCAGGGGTCCAGATAATCATCGGAAAGATAGTTTCAGGGTTCATATATATGCTCGCGCTTTCGCTGCCTTACCTTGTTTTAACTCTGTTGTTAACCCTTTTCGGCGATTTTAATTTTTTCAGGCTTGCCGGCGGCCTCTTTATGTGGGCGGGATTCACTTTTTTTTACCTCGCCGCGGGCGTGTTAATTTCAGTTTTATTTAAAAAGAACGCTTCCGCCAATTCGTTTTTTTATTTTTCCATGTTCACGCTTCACTTTCTGATTTCTTTGCTCGATGAATGGTTCTACAGGCCTTTATATGACTACAGCTCTTATAAATTTTTCACGAACCTTTCACCTATAGACGTATGGGTCAATTTCTCATCTTCTCATTTGTACGGTTCGACCTACTACGGAAACGACGGTATTTCAAGTCTTTTCAACGGCACGGTTCCGGATTATGCGGTCATAACCCTTTTGTATATTTTATTCTCAATTATATTAACGCTTTTCGCGGCGAATATATTCGAAAAATATTTAAGATGGCGGGAGGATTAGCCTATGAGCGAATTTTGCCTGAAAAATATGCTCGAATACAGACAGATCATATATAAACGAAGTGTAATATACGCTATAATTTCCAGGCTGAACTACTTTGAAAGGCCTTACACCGGAATAATAGCAGATATTTTCAACGAAACCGCGGGCGAGCATTTTTACAAATCTTATTGCGGAAACGATTATCTCGGAAATTTAGATAAGATAAGCCGCCGTCTTTCGATATTCTGGTCGCTCACGCGTTCCAACCTTTTTAAAAGCATAGCGACGGAAATCAACTCTAAAATAGAAAAAAATTACGATAACTTTTTTCTAATCGCCAACTATTCGTTCACCGAGTATATTTTCTGGCACCGCTGTGAAACCGACCCGGAAATTTTAAAATACCGCTCGCAGGACAGCGTCGAAGCTCTTACCGCTTCGGTCCTGAGAAAAAAAGCTGAAGAGACATATAAAAAAGGGCACTTCGAAGCCGCCATAGACGGTTTCAAGCAGGCGCTCGAATTGACGCCGGAAGATTTTACTATACTTTTTCAGCTGGGCATGTATTATTTTTTTGAAAAAGCCGACCACATAAAGGCCGCCGATTGCTTCGCCAGGTGCGCTAAACACGCCCGCGGAATATCGGCGCGCATGGAAAGCATGGCCTGCTGTTTCGCCGCGCTTATCACGCGGCTCAAGGCGCTTCACCGAGGGGATGCCGGCCTCGCGAGAGACGCGCTTCTGGTTTGCGAAAACGCACTCAAAATCGATCCGGATATGCTTATGGCGCGATACGCTTTTCTGCAGTCGCTCGCCTGCATGTGCGCCTTCGAAAATCGCCGCGACGAATTCGCTAAAAACGCGCAAGCGCTTTTCGACTCGGAATATAATTTTCTGCTGCAGGCCCTTTTAGACCACGCTTTCGATCCTGCGCTCGATTCGCTGGCTTCCATGGCCGGTTCGCGCTACGACCGCTCCCTGGAAACCTGCGTTCAAAAAATAGAGCAAACCTCTCAGAAAATAGCCGCAATCCCCAACAAGCTCGAAACCAACGCCGATACGGCTAAAGTTTTCCAGCTGCAGAAAGAATTCAAATCGATACAGGAATATTTCAAAAAAAACAAGACTTTCACCGATATCGAAGAGATTCAAAAACGGCTTGAAAAAGTCCGCGAGAGCATAGATTCGGTGATGCTCAACAACCAGGCGCAGCAAAAATTCATGCAGTTCAAGCAATACTGTTCGGCGATCACGGTAGAATACGGCAAAGATTTCGGCGACCGGATGAAGCCCTACAATGACGCTTTAAAAAAACGCGATGAAATCAATTCCCGGCTCGACGCCCTGATCGGAAAATACTTCTTTCGCCTTCAGGCAGAAGAAAATCCGCACGCCTCCGCCGCCGAAGATAAAAGCTCCGGATACAAAAGAATTCCCGAAACGGAAAACGCCGTAAAGTCAAGGTCCGCCATGATAATTTTTTCTTCGCTCGAAGCCGTCATCGCCCTTTCATGGCTGATATTCGGCCTGATCGGCTTCGTGAATTTCGTAATGACTACCGTAATAAATATTTGCCTTGCGCCGGCTTACCGCGCGCTGAGCGCCGAATTTTTTTATTTTCTGACGCAGCTGCAAATAGACGAATTAAAAAGAGAATTATCTAAAATAGAGCTCAAACTCAATTTAAGCAATAATATGCCCGGAGAAGCCGAACTGAGCGCGCGCGAAAAATACGCCAAACAGATAGCCGCGGAATTCTCGATTTCGCATATAGACGCGCGAAATATTCTCGAATCGGCGCTCGCCGGCGATTTCGAAAAGATGAAATCGATAGCCAGAACGCTCTGCCGCCGTGCATAAGCGCATAATAAAATGGATATTTCGTTAATTTTTCAGGATTTGATTAATATCATATGAATTTAATGCTAAAGCTGGATAATTATATAACGGCGGAGGTCGTCGAAAGATTTCAGAGCCCTTCCGCAATAAAGGCGGCGGCCGTCCTTACTCATCTGGGAGACGCCGTACTGCACGCGCCGATTTTTCTTTATTTCTATCTATACTGTTCGGAAACGTTGAAACAGTTCGCCGCGGCCACTTTTTTCTCCACGATAATAGGCGTGCTCATGTTATACGCGGTGCGGCTAACGTTCAAAAGGCGCCGGCCTATAGGAGATATGCCCAAAGAATTCGCGATAGTTCCGATGATAGAAAACTATTCGTTTCCCTCAGGCCACGCCCTTAGAAATTTTTTATTCTGCGTGACCGCATATCATTTTTTTGGAATATATCATTCCATCGCGCTCTTTTTTTTCGCCGCCTTCATCACCTCCACCAGAGTGTACCTTAAACTTCATTATTTTTCGGATATACTCGCCGGAGGCGCGCTGGGAATGGCTACGGCTTATTTTTATTTAAAGGCGGCCGTTTAAATTTAAAATCAACTAATAAAGATAAAAGGGGTATTTTATGAACAAACTCAAAAAAAACTGGTTTCTTTTAATCCTTCTGCTGGCGCTTTTCGGCTTTCCGGCCTTTTCGCCGGCCGCCGATTTTTCCACGCCGAACGATTCTTTTAATTCCATAAGAATAATCCGCGACGAATACGGCGTACCGCATATTTACGCTAAAAATATATTCGACCTTTATTTCGGATACGGTTATATAACAGCCGAAGACCGCCTGTTTCAAATAGAAATGCTTCGAAGATCGGTTTGCGGAACCGTTTCCGAAGTGCTCGGCAAAGATTTTATCGAACTCGACAAATCTTCGCTTCGCGACGGCTATTCAAACGCCGAAATCGAAGAGCGCATCGGAAAATTAGAACCCGTTTGCGCCAGGATCCTTGAAATGTTCGCCATGGGCGTTAATAAAAAAATATCCGAATTCGAAAAAACTCCCGGATCCATGCCTTACGAGTTCAAAAAATTCGGATTCAAGCCGCAGAAATGGAACGCCGCGGCCGTGGCTTCCGTTTACATAGGCACGATGGCCGTCAGATATTCCGATTTCACTTCCGAAATGGACAACATGAACCTTCTTAATAAGCTCAAGGCTAAATTCGGCGATAAAAAAGCTATGGAAATTTTCGAAGACATCACGCCGGTTAACGACGAAAACTCGCCTACCACTATTAACGAAGCCGGCTGCTCGCCTTCTTACGGCAAGGCTTCGCTGAACGAACCCGAAAACGCCAGTTCCAAAAGTATTTGCCAGCTTTATTCAAACGGCGGAGCATACCGCGCCGCGCTTAAAAACAATAAAGACGCGCTTGCCCGGCTCGGCCTGCCGGTCAAACTGGGATCTTACACCTATCTTCTTTCCGGCAGCCGCTCCGCCACCGGAAACGCGATACTCGCTTCCGGGCCGCAGATGGGCTTTTTTAACCCCGCATATCTTATAGAAGTGGGCCTCCACTCGCCCGAAATAGATATCGTCGGCGCCACTACCCCCTGCTACATGAACATAATGTTCGGAATGAACCGCGACCTGGCCTTCACCGCCACGGCTGGCGTGGGGAACTTGACCGACGTTTACGCGGAAAAATTGAATCCGGCAAACCCTGACGAGTATTTATTCAATAAAGAATATAAAAAATTCGATAAACGCCGCTTCGAAATCAATGTAAAAGGCCGCAGGCGCCCTTTAAAAGTAGAATTTTTAAGAAGCGTCCACGGGCCGGTATTTGAAATCGACCGTAAAAACGGCGTGGCGTATTCAAAGAAACGCGCATGGGAAGGCTTCGAGCTCGATTCCATGTTCGAATGGATGATGGCCGTCAACGCCAAAAATTTCGGCGAGCTGAAATATCATTTTTCCAAAAACCCCATTTCCATAAATATGCTCGCGATCAATAGAAAAGGCGAGGCCTACCACTTTCTGAGCGGAAGATATCCGGTCAGAAATCCCCGTTTCGACGACCGCCTCCCGCTTCCCGGCACCGGAGAAGCAGAATGGCAGGGATTTTTCCCGGGCGAAACCAACCCCTCGTCAAAAAATGAAGCAGAGGGTTTTATAGCGAACTGGAATTCCAAGCCCACGCGCGATTTCAGAAACGGCGATCTCGCCACGCAGTGGGGCCCCGACCAGCGCACGGCTTTCATCCAGGACCAGCTGCGCTCGCGCGAGAAATTCGATCTCGCGGGCCTTTACGAAATCCATAAAAAAATCGGCTATACCGACCTGCGCGCTTATATTTTCGCTCCCATGATCATTAAATTTTTAGAATCGGATTGCGCGCAGCCCTATAACGAATCCGTGAACGCATGCCTTAAACTTCTTAAATCATGGAATTTCGAACGCCGCGGCGGCGCGGACGGACGTTATGACTCCCCCGCGGTAGCCCTTTTCGATGCATTATGGCGCGAAACCATGGATTCGCTTTTCGCCGACGAACTTGGCGACATGCTCTGGACGGTAGAATCGGAAACCTTCTGGACCCAGTCGATATTGCTCTACTACACCCTCAGCCGCGCTAACGGCGCTCCGGCGGCGCTCAACCACGATTATACCAACGGCGCGGGGCTAAAAAACTTACTTACGCCCGCTTGCGAGCGCACAATAAAAAAGCTCCGCGGCGAATATAAAACCGAAGATCCGCAAAAATGGCTCAAACCCGTCCAGATGATGGCATTCGAAACCAATAATTTCGTCAGGGTGCCGCAGGCGGACGCCTCCGATCTCATACAAACGCCCATGGTCAACCGCGGAACCGAAAACCACTTCGTGGAGCTCGGCCCGGACTATACCATCGCCTATAACATAAACCCCCCGGGACAGTCGGGCTATAAAGCCGTCAGCGAAAATTTCAGCTCGAAACACACGCGCGATCAGCTCGATCTTTTCAATAATTATAAGGGATTCAAGCCGATGCGTTTCGAAATCAAAGACGTCATCAAAAATAAAAGCGCCGAAAAATTCATTTTTAAGAATTAAAATGAATTCAATGACACAATAAGCTTAAAGAAAAACCGTATGAAAAACCGGGGCTAAAAATTTCGATTATGCTGCCGATTAATTATAAAGGACCGTCTATTTTATTAAAGAGGTGATACCATATGTCGAAGCACTATATTTCCAACTCACTCGTAGCAAAATTCATGCAGAGACTGCAGCAAAAAATCGAATCCGACGGCACGGTCAGTAAAGGCGAATTCAACAACTTAATGCAGGAAGTGTTAAACGAGCATAACAATTTTTTTAAGGGTTAGCTTTTTCAATGAACGTAAAAACGAATAATTACGGCCCTATCGTTTCAAATGACGCCACCGAACGGCTCGCGCGAAACGATATAAAGCCGGTGACCGCCTATAAAACCGATATAATATATAACGGATTAGCCTACTTTACCAGGCATAATCCGTTTTATACGGTTTTATTTTACTTTTTCGTTTCATATGTAATGACCTATGTGATAGGCATTTTATCGGGACAGCTAAACGGCGGCGGCGGGCGCAACCCAATGCACACTTACATCCTCGACAACCTTTGCATGGGAATTCTCGCCCCTATCGGCGCCGGCCTCATAACCAACCTTTACAAAAAAATATCCGACGCGACCGGAATAATCGGCGCGAAACGCATTATAAAAGACGGCGATTTGCGCGCATACCAGGCGCTTTTAAATAAATTCGACGCAAAGTTCAACAACTACTACATAACCGCGGCAAGTACGATATTAGCCTTTTTAATAAGCGCTTTCATATATTTTCACCGCAAAACCTCATGGCTGGGAATCGCCGGCGGCATAACCGGAATATACGATTCAATCTTCGTTTTTCTGAACTTCGCCATGATCATTACCATCGTATATAAATCTTGCATTACGATATGGCTCATACAAAAAATAATATCCTTCGATATCAATATACGCCCGATGCACCCTGATCATGCCGGCGGATTGCGCCATATCGGATCGCTTTCGATGGCCGTGAATTATTTTTTAATTTTAGTCATGTTTTATTTCTCGCTATTACTCATATTCGACGCCTTCGCTCAACGTTTCATTTTAATTTATCTTTTCTTTTACGTATTTACTTTTTTCATTTTCTTCGCTTCGCTTTACGAAGCGCATAAAAAAATGCGGCGAGTAAAAGATGAAGCCCTTGAAAAACTCGAAAACACTTCAAATCACTATTATTATAAACTCGTAACAAGCGCCGGAGCGCTCGGAATTTACGACCTGGACTCCGCCGACGAGATAATAATGGTGGATAACCTCTACACCATCGTCGAAAAAATGCCCGTATGGCCTTTTAACATTAACAATATCATTAAATTTTTCTCGGTTTTCATAACGCCTTTAATTATTTTTATAATAAGCCTTCTTGTCAATACCGACAGCATTTTATACAACTGGAAACTTATATTCAACCTTCTGACTAAATAATTTAAATATCTTTTTCCGGCTTATTTCATTCCGGCTTTTTAACCACGCCCGTAACAGGCCTGATAGTTTTGGCACATTAGTTGCTTATTAAAAAGTGTGTTTAAAGTACTAAAATTATCAGGCAACGGAGGTGCAACCAGTATGCAAACTAACGATAAAACCGTAATGACCGCCGATTTTGACGGCATAACAAACTGGCCGGTACACGACACTGAAACCGAAAAAGAAGAATATTACTATTCGGTAGACCTGTAATAACATTTAATCATAGTGAATAAATTTTAAGCAATCGCATATTCTCGTTTGCTTAAAATTCGTTCAATAAGCTATTCCTGTGGGCAAACGCCCTTGTTGAGCAATCAACGCAAAAACAAATCCGGGCCGAAAAATTTTTCGTCCCGGATTTGCTTTTAAATATTAATTATTCAATTTTTTATCTGACAATTCCATGCATAATGCGGAAAGTTAATTGTTTCTTCTATCTCCGAAAAGCCTCAATAAATATAAAAATAAATTTATAAAATCCAGATAAAGAGCCAGAGCGCCCATAATAGCCTCTTTCTGGTCTTCTTCCGTGCCTTCGTTGCCGATTATATTCATTTCTTTTATGCGCTGCGTGTCATAAGCCGTAAGCCCGACGAATACGAATATGCCGAGATACGTTGTGATCCAGTAAATGGTGCTGCTCGCCATAAATATATTGAATATCGAAGCGATAATAAGCCCTACCAGAAGCATTATACATAAATTGCCCATAGTCGAAAGATCCGACTTGGTAAAATAACCGTAAGCGCTCATTATGCCGAAAGTGGCCGCCGTAAGGAAAAAAGTCGAAGCTATCGACGCGGACGTGTATATGATAAATATCGAAGAAAGCGTCACGCCGTTCAGTATGGAATAAACGAAAAACATCGTCGTGGCCGCCATAGCCGACATTTTATCGACCGCCGCCGAAAGATACCAGACCAGAGCCAGTTCGCCGATTAAAAGTCCGTAAAATATCGGCGGATTGCCGAAAATCATTTTTAAAAGCGGCACGCTCGAAGAAACATACATGGCCGTAAGCGCCGTAGCCGTTAGAGCCGCCGCCATCCACATATATACCTTGTTCATGAAACTGAGCTGCTCGGCCGCCACCGCCGCCGCGCTCATAGAACCCCGGGAATCGCGTTGAAAATAACCGAATTGATGGTCCATCGATGCCTCCTTATTAATTTT
>MWBZ01000134.1 GCA_002069765.1 bacterium ADurb.Bin243 | reverse complement strand
GAAGAAAAATCCGGCGCGCTTTTTCATAATTTCTGCATGGACACGCTGGAAAATAAAAATTTAAAAGAACTTTTCAGCACGCTCTTAGCCGCTGAAATAGCTCACATCAACTCCATCAAATACGAAATAGACTACCTTAACAAATTATCTAAAAAATAAACGGCTGATTTTTGCGCCAGCCATATCCATATAAACCAAATAAAAAACGCGGATTTTTCATCCGCGTTTTTTGTTTTATAGTTTTTTATGTTTTTAACGAAGAAATCTTTTCAGAATGCGCCCGCCTTAAAACCCGAGCGTCATGATAGCGGTTTCTATAGACGTTATTCTGGCGTTGTCGCCTTCTTCCTGCTTTGCGATCGCCAGCTGCTGCTTCGCCAGAGAGTCCTGGTTGTTGTAGTAGTAAAGAGTCGCAAGCAGCGAGTGGACCGACGCGTTGGAAATTCCGGTGCCTATTTCAGAAACGTATCTGAAGTTGGGATTTATTACCGTGACATCGCCTGTGTCGCTTCTGCCGAGGCTTTCGATAAGAGAGATAGCCTCTTTTATTTTGGCAGAATCTTCGAGCAGGTAAGCGGCCGCCAAACCGACTTTAGCGTCTTTGACCGTCGAGCGCGCGGCGTAACCGGACTGAAAATCGTTTTTGCCGTCGCTTATAACGCCGCTTTTTTTAACTTTAGACCAGCCTATGCCCGAATAGGCTATACTCATCTCCTCCTGGTTCGGATTTGTGACCAGCGTTTTCTGGAACGCCGAGATGGCCCTGTCGTAATCTTTTTCGGCGAAATATTTCATCGCCTGGGTAATGTTCTGCGAAGGCTGATTATAGGTCGGCACGTTATCCCCGTCGTCCACGCCGCCGATCTGCTGCAGCGTGCTTCCGCTCGTTCCGTCCGATTTATTTACGCAGCCGGTTACGCTGGTAAATAAAAGCAGTGAAGCTAATACCAGTCCGTAAGCCGCGATTATTTTTTTTCTGTGCCTCATATTTATTCCCTCCATGTAGTTCTCTAAATTATTATTTATCTTATTATTTCTACTTTTACGCTTTACCGTCCGATGAGTTATTTTATTACCGCTATCTTTCCATATTTTTCTATTTTGCCGCCGTCGGAATCGTAAGCCGTTATCTTATAGAAATATATTCCGTTGGCCACCCTCGAATTATCCGCGTTCAAAAGCGTCCAGGTAGGCGAATCATGCTTTCCGGCGGTGAGGTAGTTAGGCGCGAGTTCGCCGAAATCATAAACCAGTTCCGCATTGGCGTCGTATATTCTTATATTCATATCGGCTATATTTTTGCCAAGAGTATAGTTTATGTTTAACCTGTTTTTAGCGGGGTTCGGATATGAAACATAATTGACCACGTCGAAGAATCCGGCCGCCTGCACCTGTAAATTAGCCGCTTCAAGAGCGTTTCCAAGCCTGTCTTCGGCGAAGAGCGAAACCGAATGAATGCCGGCTGTGGTGCGTTCCGGAATATAAAGCGTGAGCTTCGAAGTAGCTTCGTTATATTCATGCCTCATAAGCCGGCCGTTGAGCGTCGCTTTGATCTTTGTAATATCCACGCCTGCGCCGTTATCGGTAAGATCTACTTCGAATTTATCGGCGATCACCTTGTTTTCCAGTTCCTGCGGCACTTTCACCGCGGGAGCGGTCATGTCGCTGAATACCGCCAGCGATGAAAGCTTATCGAGCTTCGCCTTGAGCGAGAACCCTTTGACGTCCGTAGAAACCAATCCCCAGCGGCCCGTTTTAGCGTCGAGCGCGAAAAGCCCGCAATGCTCTAGCTCTTTTGTGGCGGCGCCGCTCAGGTCGCAGTTTACTTCGATGGCTTTATTGGCCTTCAGACCTTCGGGATATATCTGATATACTTCGTTAAGCAGCTTGAGCTCGCTGATTTTATCCATAGCGTACTGTTTCGGAGCCGCCGCTTCGCCTTCCGACGCCATATGCTTTGAAATCTGAGTGAAATCCGGGGTCATTACCAGTAAAACATCGCGCTCAAAAGTCTCTTTGGCGAAACTCATGTTCATTCTATCATCCAGCGAAACCATCTTCGCGGGCGCCGAAGTTTTAATGAACGCGGAGCTGAATTCGGCTATGGACTTGCCGTTTATTATCGTATTATTAGGAGATATGCGCCCTTCTACTTCTATCTGCGCGCGGCCTGCCAGAGAAGGATCTATGGTATAGTAGCCCTTGTAAACGTTCGGACGCGCTACCGCCGTTACGTTATTGAGCATGGTTTCCCTGGTGGCGTCCTGCCATACGCGGATCGTGGGGTTGGCCACGAGCACTTCGCTGGTGGAAGATTGAACGTATTTGGCGCTTATCATAAGGCTCTTTTCGTCGAGCGGGTTCATATACGCCGATATCAAAAACTTCGGTGAAAACTTCTGCCTCAGCGTGAGCGTATTGACTGAATTTCCCATATAATCCTGCGCGTCGTAAACCGTTATCATATATTCGCCGTTGAAGCCGAACGCCTCGAACGGAACTACCGCATAGCCCATGTAAAGGCCGTCCACGAAAGACATAAGATTCAGCGTCTGTTCGTTCTGCAGCGTGTAAGTGGGCCTGAAAGTAACGCGCGGCGGTTTTTCGGCGTTCATATCGGCGTTGAACTTGATGGAGAATATTACCTTCCAGAATGAAGGCGCTATAACCACTTTATCCGTTACATAAGATATTTTTACGCCGGTAGTATTGATTTTAAGCCCGTCGGAATCGCCAATTATCCCGTTTACGTCTCCGGGAATAACCGCTACGGCGGCGGGATCGTCGGTGTCATCGACTTTCACGGCGAAGTTTCTGCCGAAAGGCTCGTCCTCGAACTCAGGAACGGTGGCCCTGAAAGTAATTTCTACGGTCTGAACCGAAGTGTTCCGGTTAACTTTTTCGCCCAGCAGAACCGTAATTTCGGCGGTATTGGCTTCATAAACCACTACCGATTCGCCGCCGCGGGGTGTGCCGCTAAAACGCGTCGTAGTGAGCCTTCCGTTTACATATACCTTTGACTGCGATATATCGAAAGAAGTAAAATTTGTTTTATCTGTGAGCGACGAACCTTTCGGAAGCTCGATGACCACTTTGTTCATACCGGTATCGTAATCTCTGAACGAAGGCTTCAAAAGCAGCGTAAAATCGCGTGCGCCGGATTTTCTCAGAACGTTTCCGGGCAGGAGTTCGCCGATGCATTTTTCGACGGGCATTATAACCGATACGAACAGGCTGTATGTGCCTATATTTCCAGCTATGTCCACGGCCTTTATAACCACTTCGATCGTGCCGCGTATGTCGGGCGTGTTGAAAGGCGCCCAGGTAGCTACGTTATTGATATAAGACTGGGCGGCTACGGCTTTGCCGAGACCGAATTTACTTAAGTCGGCGGTAATGTCGGCCGGCTTTAACGACATGTCGTCGAGCATCGCAGTAAGCGTTACCGAATCGCCGCGCGCTTTGATAATGTTTTTGCCGTGAGCGCCTTCCGTTTCGGCCGTCATGAATTTAGGAGGCATTATATCGTCCGAAGTTATGTCGATAGCCACCGAGTGAGGTTTCGCGCCTACGCCGGCTATGGAAGTTATAGACGTGAGCACCTTCGCCAGGTTTATGCCCGAAGGCGAACCGGCCGTGATTTTTCCGGGCGAGAATACGCCGCGGACGGTAAACGTTACGCCGTTGCCCAGTATTATGACCACGACTTTAGGATCGCTGGATGCGGTTACCGAAGCGCCAAGGCCGAAGCTGTCGCCGGATACGGGCATAACGAAATCGGCCGGCTGGGCGCCGTTTACGATAACGGCCTTGTTGAAAAATATCTCGAGCCTGTCGCCTGCGTCCATGCCCATTCCGTCGCTGTCAACGAATTTAGCCGAGCTTATAAGCGGAGCCGCCGTGTCTTTAGACGCTACCAGCGCCGGAACTCCGGCCTGCCAGTCGTTTCCCGAAACGTCCATTATATGGCCCGTTACGTACGTGCCGGCGCTTCTGCCTATGGCCGATTGCGTCGCCCCGAAAAGCGAAAGCACGGGATTATTGCCGAGCGTTATCACCAGGTCGCGGTTGTTGGTGCCCGTTGCGAATTTAGGATTATCGCCCAGGCTGCCGCTTACCAGATTAAAATCGGCCAGCGAAACGCGGTTTGATATTATTACCAGTTCGGAGAATGTAAGCGTTATTTTATCGTTGACTGAAACTCCGTTTCCGTCGAGGTCTTCAAAAACCGCGCTGACCAGCGTAGGAGGCACGGTATCGGATCCGGTTATATCCACCGCGGCGGGAAGCGCGCGGGCTGGATTTCCTGATGAATCGGTTATGGTGGCTGTAAAATTATTTATATTGACGCCTGAAGGCGAGCCCATGGTAGTATTTCCGGACATGAACGTCCCCGCTACCGTTATCATGGGCGACGCGCCCAGGGTAATCGTTATTTCATTAGAACCCGATGCCCCTATCGTCGGGCTCGAGCCGAAACTGTCGCCGTTGACGGGCAGAACGAAAACCGCGGGCGTCGGCGAGTTAACCGTGATCGTCCTGGAGAACCTGAGCCTCAAAAGATCGCCCTGGGTCACTCCGTTGGCGTCCACGTCGAAATATATCGCCGATACGATTACGGGGCCGTTGGCGTCCGAAATATCTATGAATCCGGTCGAAACAGGATTATTTCCGGCGATATCGGTAATATGGCCTGCTACGAAAGTATTCGCTAAATCGATTGCGGAAGCGTTGGGGTCCGCAGGATATACTCCTTCTACAACCAGCGTCGGAGCGTTGCCTAGAACGAAAACGACTTCGTTCGTTCCTCTGAGCGAGCCCGTTAAAATGCCGCCCACGCCGAATGTGCCGTTTACTATATTGAAATCGTTTTTATTCACTCCGTTGATAGTTATCGCTTTTGAAAATATTACGCTCAACGTATCGCCGCCGTCCACTACGCCGTTGTTGTTAGCGTCGCCGTATCTGGAAGCTATTATAGTCGGGTTGGTGGTGTCGTTGGAATATATATCTTTAGATACGCTTCTCTTAGCCGCGTTTCCGGATACGTCCTTGATGTGGCTCGCTACGAAAGCGAGGGAAATATCAAGGCCCGAAGAACCCGCGTCCGTCGGATAAACTCCGGCTACTTTAAAACGAGGATTGTCGCCGACGGTGATAAGCACCGAATCGGTTTCTACCTGCGAAACCGTCGCGGGACTTCCAAACGAATCGAGGGCCTCGGTAAGCGAAAAATCCGTGCTTACCATATTCGAGGTCAAAATCTGCTCGCTGAATTTAACGTAAAGCCTGTCGCCGCGGTTAAGTCCGTTGTTGCCTACGTCTTCAAACCGCACCGAAACCACGAACGGCGAGAATGTATCGGCGATGTCTATTACGGTGCCGCCCTGCACGCTGTTTCCTATTAAATCCTGCAGCGACGCCGTACCCGCCCTGATGCCTATGCCCGAAGGCGAGCCCGCCGATATCACCGACGGAGAGAAAGTGCCGTCCGGGCGGAATTTCACTCCCGCCTGAAGGCCTATAAGAACTTCGTGAGAGTTCGCCACGTTTACTTCGAATGTGGCGCCCGCGCCGAAACTGTCGCCTGTGACCGGTATAAGAAAATCCGTCACGTTCATACCCGGAGGATTGATTATTCTTACCGGCTTATTGAATGTAAGCACCATTCTGTCGCCGGCCGAAACTATAAGGTCGTTGTTCACGTCGTCTATTCTTGCGACCATAAGCTGAGGGCCTGCCGAAGAAGCCGATATTATATCGACCGGAGTGGTCCCCTGCGGAACGTTTCCGGAAAAATCGGTAATCGCGCCGGCCGCGCCCGTGCAGCCCACACCAGACGGATCTCCCGCCACATGAGCCGGAGGCGGCGTTTTGAATATGCCCGCTACCGTTAAAAACGGATTGATGCCCAGCGTCACTCTTATATCGTTGGCGGTCGTTCCCGCGCTGAACTGCGCATTGCTGCCAAGGCTGTCGCCGGGTATGGGCAGAACGAACTGCGCCGCGAAACTGGTGCCCTGTATCTGTAAACTTTTATCGAATTCGAGGCCTAAAATATCTCCCTGATCTACGCCATTGCCGTCTGCATCGTAATAAACCGCAGTAAGTAAAACCGGACCCGTAGTATCGGAACCCGTTATGTCTTTTACCGCCGAAGGCATGCCGGCGTTACCGTAAATGTCCGTCACGCCGCCTGTAGTAGTCATGTTATTGGAAACGTCTATGCCCGAAGGCGAACCCGCCGTGAGGTTGGCCGGATTATAAATGCCGGGCACGGTAATTTTCGGGCTGGTGCCGAGAAGTATCCTCAAGATCCTGTTGTTTTCGGCGGCCACGCTGAGGTTCGGGCTCGCGCCTATACTGTCGCCCGTTACGGGCAGGTTATAATCCGCGCCCGAAAAATTCCTGAACAATATGGGTTTATCGAAAAGCAGGTCCAGCCTGTCGCCTGCGTCAACGCCGTTGGCGTTCATGTCCTGCCAGCGGGCTGAAACTACCGTAGGACGCGCCTCGCCCGTCGGGCCGGTTATATCTACCGGAGCGATCGAAGGTATCGCATTATTTCCCGCCTGGTCTGTAATATGGCCGGGCTGAAGCAGCGTAGAAATATTTATTCCCGAAGGCGAACCCGCCGAAGTGCTTGTCTGAGCGAATACGCCCGGCACCATTAAAACAGGATTCGTACCGAGGGTTATAGTCAACTGGCTCGAAGTGGGGCCGACCGCGAATGCAGGACCGGCTCCGAGTATGTCGTTTAAAACGGGGAGCCTGAAATCGGATTCTACTACGTTGGATATAAGTATGGGTTCGGTGAAAGTTAAAACGAGGGTATCGCCTTTTCCCATTCCCATATTATCCACATCTGTAAATACTGCCGAAGTTATCGAAGGACCCACGCCGTCGTCTATATCTACCGCAACTGACGATGCGAGCGTGTTATTGCCGTAAATATCCGTGACCGAAGCGATATTAGGCTGCGCCACGTCTATGCCCGAAGGCGAGCCCGGCGTGAGAACCGTCGGAGAATATAATCCCACCGGCGTTATCACAGGCGCCGAGCCTAAAGTTATTTTAAGCTCGCGGTTATTATTGCCCGCGCCGAAGCCCGGCAGCCCGCCGAGCGTATCGTTGGTTACCGGCAATTTAAAATCGGCTACCACGGGGCTGTTTAATACAACAGGCTTGCTGAATACCACGAAAAGAAAGTCGCCCTGATCTACCGCTTTTGAATTATTCGCATCGGAATAACGGCAGCCGATAACGTGCGGGCCCGTCGTTTCGAACGGCCCGATATCAACGCCCGCCGGCGTGTTTGGACGCGCGCCGTTACCGGAAATATCGGTTATATTGGTAAGCGTCGCCGATACGTCGATACCCGTCGCGCCCGCGTCCGTCGGATAAACGCCCTTTATGGTGAGCAGCGGATTATTTCCGAGCTTCACTATAAGCTGGTTCGGCATCGTGTCGTACCATTCGAAAGACGGAGTGGTGCCGATATTGGCCGTGCCGGCCGGCAGGAGCGAAAAATTAGACGCGGTAACGTTCGTCAGTACATTGTTTACCCATACCGACGAAGTTATGTTTTTATCGAATTTCAAATAAAGCCTGTCGTTTATGGTAACGCCGTTAGTATCGACGTCTTCGTACTTCACTTCGATTATCCTCGGACCCGTCGTGTCGGCCGAAGTTATGTCTATGCCGACCGGCGTGTTCTGGCGGACGTTATAACCGAAAGTATCGGTTATATTGCCGCTCGCCGTCCCGGCGACCGATATGTCAAATCCTGAAGGAGAATTTGCGTTCACCGAAGAGCCGTTATATACTCCGGCGATCGTCAGATAAGCGCCTTCTCCGAGGGTTATTAATATTTCCTTAGCAGTAGCGCCAGCCGCTACGTTTATGCTCACGCCGAAAGTGTCGCCTGCGACCGGCAGGAAAAAATCGGTTTTTGACGGCGGATTTCTTATGATAACGTCTTTATCGAAACCCACGCGCAGCGTGTCGCCGGAAGATACCACGCCTATAGGCGCGTTGTCTATCCATACGCAGCTTGTCACAAGCGGACCCTGGCCGCCCGACTGAACGGTTATGAATTTTTGCGAGGAGGCCTTGCCTTTGTTGCCCGAACCGTCCATTATAGTCGTTATTCCGTCAACTATATCCACCGACGATGTGGCGTTTCCTATGAAGGTTAGCGCCGTTCCAGCGTCGAGAGTGACTATAAGCTGAGTGTTGGCGGGCCCCGCTGAAAATGTCGGGTTGTTGCCGAAATTTCCGTTCTGAACGTTAAAATTAGTTTTTATCGGATTGTTTAAAACTATCGCTTTTGAAAATGTCAGCGTCACACGGTCGCCGGCGTCCACCAGGTTGGAATTGTTAAAGTCGTTATATACCGCCGTCATAAGCGTCGGGCCCGATGCGTCCGTCGGCTGAATATCGGTTATGGCTATCGAAGGTATCGCGAGATTGCCCGATACGTCGGTGATCGAGTTGGCCGCAATTCCGCCGCCGGCTATATCGATACCAGATGGCTGGCCCGCATTATTATTGCCGTTGTAAACTCCGGGAACAGTGAAACGCGCCTGGCCGTTGAGCGTAAACGTGATTTCATAAGTTCCGGTTTTAGCGTACGTGGTAAAATCAAAATAATCCCCGGAAACCGGCAGGTTGAAAATTGTCCTGTTGAGCGCAGTGGCGGGAGGCGGCGGAGGCGGTATGAAAATAGCCTTGTTCAAAGTTATCGAAAGCGTGTCGCCGTTAGAAACCGTGCCAGATGCGTCCACGTCAGTCCAGCGCGCTTCGGTTATCTGCGGACCGTTTTCAACTACGCCCGCGATGTCCACCGGTTGGGCCGCAGGCACCGCCGGCTGGTTCTGGCTGTCGATAATGGTTGTAGCATTAGGTGCGTTTATATTAATGCCCGACGCCGTGCCGCCGACGCCCGAATACGTTCCAATTATAGTCAGGCGCGCATTATTGCCGAGCGTTATTTTAAGCTGGTTCGCGTTTACGCCGGCCTGGGTAAATGTCGGCGCCGTTCCCAGCGAGTCCGCACCGTTGTTGGCCGGTACTACGAAATTAGCCGCGGTCGGGTTGTTGGCCGTTACATTTTTGTTGAAAGTTAAAATTATAAAATCGCCAGCCGTAACGCCGTCTTTTGTGACATCGGTATATACGGCTGCAGTTACAGTCGGGCCGGCGGACGCGCCGGGAACTATATTTACGGCCGGCGTGGAATGCACCGCGCCGTTTCCTGATATGTCGGTTATCGACTGCAGAGGGCCGGTTCCGTCATTTATATTGATGG
>MWBZ01000133.1 GCA_002069765.1 bacterium ADurb.Bin243 | reverse complement strand
TCCTCGAGCAACGAGCGGGTTTTCTTTTCCTGCCGCAGGAAAACAATTTCATCAACGCCACTTATATAAAGGGCCAGTATAACGACACTTTCCAATTTTCCAAGATACCGCAATCGGATGAAAACTTGATTACGCGCGTCATACAGTCGCTGCAATCGGTTTTAGTGACAACATGCGAAGACCAGAGCGTAAAAATAGAGCCCGAAGTTCTCAACGCCCGTCAGTATAAAGAAGACAGCATAGTTTCCGAAATATCGCAATTTATAAATCAGCCGGTCAGGTCGCTTTTGATAGTTCCGCTTTTCGATGAAAATTCTTCGTCGATCGGCGTTATTCTTCTGGTCAATAAAAACGGCCTCAATAACTTTACCGAACCCAACAGAAACCTGCTTCAAATACTCGGGCAGCAGATTTCTTCTATCATCAGGGACAAAAACCTGCTTAAAGAATATTTATTAAAGCAGACCATAGAAAAAGAAATCGACGTCGCCAACCGCATCCAGCAGAAGCTTATTCCAAAATATCCGCCGCAAATAAACGGAATGGATATTTTCGCTATCAACAAACCGGCAAAAACCGTATCCGGCGATTATTACGATTTTTTAAAACACGATCCCGAAGGTAAAAAAATAGGGTTCGTCATAGCGGACGTTTCAGGCAAAGGCATACCCGCCGCCATGATAATGTCGATGACGCGCGCCGTGTTAAAAACCCAGGTGGCGGACAATTATTCTCCCGCAAGCATACTCCAGCGCTCCAACAGTTTCATTATTTCCGATATGGAAAATAACCGCTACGTCACCATGTTCTATGGAATGCTCGATACCGAAACGCTTGATTTCACCTATTCCAAGGCAGGCCATAACCCTCCGTACTGGCTTCACGCAGATACCCTCGCCATCGATGAACTCGACGCCAACGGTTTTTTCGTGGGAATGTTCGATTCGGTATCGTATGAAGAAAAGAAAATACGCCTGAGCCGCGGAGATAAGCTTATTTTATTCACCGACGGCATAGTGGAGGCGATGAACGAACGTGACGAAGAATACGGCCAGGAAAGGTTCATAAATATAATCCAGAAATATCATTATTTCGACGCCAAAAGCCTCGTGGATAAAATATTGATGGACGTAGAAGACTTCGTCGGCGGCGCTCCTCAGTCCGACGACCTTACTCTTATGATACTCAACGCCGAAAATTTCGAGTATAAGCAGATCGTAATAGAAAGCGACGCGCGAAGCACCGTAGCCACGGCCGAATTTTTCGGCGATCTCGCCCGCAAAAATCCAGCCTGCGGCCTCGACCCCTTCGAAGTTATGATGATAATCGACGAAGTGGTAATGAACGCCATCGAGCACGGCAACAAGTTCGATCCCGAAAAGAAAGTGTTTCTAAGCTACGTTTTTAACGACTATAAATTCGAGCTGACGATAAGAGACGAAGGCGAAGGATTTGTAGTCAACAACGTTTTCGCGACCCACGAAAAGTTATCATTATACGACAAACGGGGCCGCGGAATATTGATCATTAAAAACCTTGTGGACCGTATCGAGTACAACAAGGAAGGAAACGAAGTCCGGATAGTCAAATATTTTAAATAAATAGCCTTTATCGCTGAAGGAGTTGAATATGGGCAAGAAAATTCTGGTTGTCGACGATGAAGTCCATATAGTGAATATTTTAAAATTCAATCTTAAAAAGTCCGGGTACGACGTGATTACCGCGGCTAACGGCGAAGAAGCCCTCGGCGTTATCGCCAGCGAAATGCCGGACCTGATTCTGTGCGACGTAATGATGCCGAAGCTCACCGGGTTCGAAGTCTGCCAGAAAGTCAAAAACGACGATAAACTAAAAATGATACCGTTTATCCTTCTCACAGCCAAAGGCCAGGAAGTGGATAAAGACATAGGGCTTAAATTCGGCGCGGATCTCTACCTGACCAAGCCATTTTCACCTAAAAACATCGTGGATAAAGTGACCGAAATATTGGCTTTAAAGCAACAATAAAATATAAATATCTATGGGGGAATTAATTTGAAACTAAGCTCGAAAGAATTATTAAAATTACTCAGGGAAGCGGCCGAAGAAAAGAAAGCCTACGACGTGAAAATAATCGAAGTAAGCGCTTTAACCACTCTGACCGATTATTTCATGATCTGCACATCCGACTCCAACGTGCAGAGCCGGGCCATCGCCGATAATATCGCCGACAAGCTCGAAGAAAACGGCCTGGCGATAAATTCGCGCGAAGGCTATCAAAACGGAGAATGGGTAGTCATGGATACGCGCAAAGTGATCGTGCATATCTTCACTCCGGAAATCAGAGAGCATTATAATTTAGAACGCTTCTGGGAAGAAGAAGTCGAAGACATTCAAAAAGGCGCCAGCGACAACCTCAGCCATCTCATTAAAACCAGAAAGACGCAGCCCGCGAGAAAATCCAGAAAAGCCGCCGGAGAAAAAAAAGCGGCCTCCGCGAAAACCACCGACCGCAAAAAAACCGCCGGAAAGCGCGAAGAAAAAACCGCCGTCAAAGGCAAAACAGCCTTAAAAGCAAAACCGGCAGCCAAACCGATGCGCGAAGCCGCGAAAAAACCTCTGTCCAAAAAAGAGGAAATCGAACGCGAAATTTTAAGAAAAGCGAAACCCGCTCCCAAAAAGAACATACTTACAAAGGAAAAACCTGCCGAAAAGAGCCGCAAACAGCTTATCGAAGAAGAAATTATAAAAATGAGGCAGAAGCGCGAAGAAAACCGCGTAAAACAACTCGCGCATAACAAATCAAAGCAATCGAGCGAATTCAGGCCGGGCGGCAAAAACGAAGCGAAAAAAATGAGGGAGGCAACCTCCTTCGCGTCGAAGGCTAAATCAAAAGCCGGGTCCATGGCCGCTATTAAAGGCAAAAAGGGAGTCAAAAAATGAAAATAAAATTTATCGGGGCGATTAAATCCGTAACCGGTTCATGCTTTTTATTGACTTTCGACGTTAACGGCGCGGCGAAAAACGCTCTTATAGACTGCGGAATGTATCAGGGCGCCAAAGAGGACGAGCTGCTCAATTACTCGGAATTTCCTTTCGACGCCCGCGCTATCGATTACGTTTTCCTGACCCACGTCCACATAGATCATTCCGGCCTGATACCGAAACTGGTCAAAAACGGCTTCAACGGCAAAATCATATCTACCAGGGCCACTTTCGACCTTTGCGATATTATGCTTCGCGATTCTGCGAGAATACAGCAGACCGAAACCGAACGTTATAACCGCAGGCGTTTGAGGCTCGGTAAGGAACCCAAAGAGCCCATTTACACAGAAGACGACGCTAAAAACGCTCTCAAATTTTTCGAGCCTGTCGATTACAACCGGCCGTACGAAGCTTATCCGGGAATCACGGCCACTTTTCACGACGCCGGGCACGTCCTTGGCTCTGCCTTCATCAAATTCGATATAACCGAAAACGGCGAAAAATATAAAGTCGTTTTCTCCGGCGACGTAGGCAATATGCCTGTCCCTATCTTAAAAGATCCTGAAGCCATTAAAGACGCGGACTATATAATTATGGAATCCACTTACGGCGACAGAATAAGGGATAACGATAAAGACCGCTCAGACGAGCTTGCTAGAATAATAAACGAAACCGTAACGGCCGGCGGCAAAGTTATAATCCCTTCTTTCGCGGTAGGCCGTACGCAGGAGCTTATCTATGAAATACACGGCATGCTCGACGGCAAAAAAATACCCGCCGTTCCTATTTATATAGATTCTCCGCTCGCCTGCAACGCTACCGAAATATTCAGAAAGCACATGGAATGCTTCGACGAAGAAATGGTTGAATACCTTAGCAGATCGGACGATCCGTTCAATTTCTCCAATATTTTTTATGCCTGCGAAGCGGAGGAAAGCCGCGCGATAAACCAGAATAACTCTCCGCAGATAATAATTTCAAGCTCCGGAATGGCCAACAACGGCCGGATACTCCACCATCTCAAATACAATATATTCAAAAAAGAATGCACCGTGCTTTTCGTCGGCTACCAGGCGTTCGGAACCATAGGCCGCCAGATCACCGACGGCGAAAAGCTGATCAATATCATGGGCGATAAATACAGCGTCAACGCCCGCATAGAATCCATACACGGTTATTCGGCGCATGCCGACCAATCGGGGCTTTTAAAATGGCTCGAGACATCTTCCGCGAAACCCAGAAACGTATTTCTGGTCCACGGCGAAGCTGAAGCCAAAAATACCCTGCAGGCAAAGCTTTCTGAAAACGGTTATTCATCGCTGATTCCTTCGCCGCTCGATGAATTCGAAATAAGAAGCGCGACGTCTTTCGTAAAGAAAGATTTCAAGGGCGCGCCGGAATTCAGAACCGCCGATTTTGAAACCATGCCTCAGAAGAAAGCGGAACCGGCCAGGCCGGAAACGGATTATACGAAAAAGCCGCTCAATAAAATCGTTCCGGCATCGATGCCTTTCATCCCGCCTGACGATATTTTAGAGAAAATTTCAAAAAAAGAGCTGGTAAAGTTATTTAAAGAATTCCGCTCTCAGCTTCAGTCCATGGAAAGCAGGATCGATAATTTCATAACCAGAATCTCGAAGCGTTAATATGAGCCGCAAGACGGAAAACCATTTAAAGATACTTCACATTATCAGTTCCGGCACCGTCGGCGGAGCAGAAAAATGCTTTCTGGAAATGCTCGCTGCTTCCAGAAAAACTTTCGCCGGCGTCGCGGCGGTCTGTTCTGCAGGCGGGGAGCTGGAGCGGCTCGCCGCGGACGCCTGCGACAAGGTATATACGGCTGCCATGGCTGATAATGCAGATGTTTTTTCGCTTTATAAACTTTATAAGATAATCGGCGAATACAAACCCGACCTTTGCCATCTTCATATGAACCGCGCCACCTTGCTTGGCGCGCTGGCGGCAAAGTTCAATAAAGTCAAATCCATAGGTTCCATACAGGGCGAAGTAAGGCCTATTTACGCATATTTCCCCGATTACCTCACTTTTTGCTCCAAAAACGTCGCCGACCATGTCAGAAGCCGCTCTTCCGCGGTAGCGTCCAAACCTTCTTTTTATCTTTACAACTGCATAGACAACTCCGCGCTGGCAAAGCTCGCCGAAACCGGCGGCCGGGCTTTTTTGCGCGAAGAATTCGGCATACCTGAAAACGCTTTTGTCGTATGCCAGGTCGCACGTCTTCATCAAAATAAAGGGCACGCATTTTTAATAGACGCGATATATAAAAATATCGGAAAAATACCAGACTTATATTGCCTTATTGTAGGCGCAGGCGACAAAAAATACGAAGAACAGCTCAAGACGCAAGCCGAGAATTTAGGCATTTCAAACCGCTTTATTTTCACCGGCTTAAGGCTGGATGTGGCCCGGATTATTTCAGGCGCCGATCTTTTCGCGCTGCCTTCTTTGCAGGAAGGCATCCCCGTTACCATAATGGAGGCCTTAAGCCTGCGTCTGCCGTGCGTGGCGTTCGATGTCGGCGGAATATACGAGCTGGCCGATACCGCGGCGGCGTCCGAACCGTTCATAACGCTCGTGCCCGCTCGCGATACCGAAGCTTTAGCCTCGGCGATATACAACATTTACGCCAACTACCCGCATTACAAATCAATTGCTCAAAAAGCCGGCGTCTTTATGGTTAAGCATTACGATAAGACAAAATACGTAAACGATATAAACGCTATTTACCGCGGTATAAATTTTATTGCTAAAACCCGATAAATATAGTATAATAATTTGAACACAAAAATAAAGTCATATAAAAATATTAAAGAGGTGTAAAATGAAAGAAAAAGTCAAAAAAATCATCGATAAAATCAGGCCCATGTTAAACGCCGACGGCGGCGATATCGAACTTATCGACGTCGTGGATAACGTCGTTAAAGTAAAATTAAAAGGCGCCTGCCACGGCTGTCCCTGCGCCGCCATGACTCTTCAAAACGGCGTCGAACGCACTATCAAACAGGAGCTTCCCGAAATAAAGCGCGTTGAAAACGTAGAGTAATTTCGGCGTCAAAAAAATCTTTACCTAAATGAATAACCGGGGCGTTGAATAAGCGCCCCGGTTATTCATTTCAAAAGCATTTTATATGCCCGTTATCTTGCATCCCTTTGCTGCTTTAATTCACGTTTGATCTGTTCTTCGAGAACGCGAAGTTCGTTGGTTACTTCGTTGACCTTGAAGTGTATGGCTATATTTCTCTTATGGCCGCAGCGGTCCGTCGCGGTAACTTTAAGGTATCTGTTGCCGATAGCGTTATCGGCGGAAACTGAATGGAAAACATGCTCCAGCGTAGGCACTTCTTTCGGCATATCAACTCCCGCCGCCAGCGGAATGCTCGGGTCTTCTGGACCCAGATACCACATCTTGCCTTCGTTGGCGGAAGTGACGGGGCGGCTCTGGCCTTCTCGGAACTCCATATTTATGGCGGAAAGCGCAGGCTGGCTTTCCGTGTCTTTTAATTCGAACGAAACCTTCGTACGCTCCGGCTTGGGAATCATCGAAATAACTCCGTTATTTGCAATGCCTTCGATATTATCGTAAGCATCGACCGTAAATATATATTTTACATCTTCAAATACTACTGGGCAATTGCCGTCTTTCAGGCCCGAAGGCGCCAAAGAGCCAAAACCTGCATGATACTTGAAAAAATCATACCCTGCGTCCTCGATCTGGTATTTGAGGTTATCCGCGATCGGAGCTTTTCTGGCGGCAGGGAACAACGAAGAACTCGGGAAAATAAGCGTAGCGGGAATCTGCATTCCGGCCGAACCGGGCCCTAAAATAGACGAAGCGGCAGGCACGTTTCCGGCCGAAGTATCGGGAGGTATTTTTGCCTTATATTCCCCGGCCGGCCCCGACGAATCTATCATATTAGAAGGGTTCGTCATATCGTAATAAAAGTCTTCCGTAAAGTAATCTTCGGCCGCTTCAAAATCGCCGACAAGATATATGCCGCTACGATCGACCTTCCACATTTTAACGTTGATATTCGGCCTGTCGTTATCGTATATGGAAAGCGTACCCATTTTATTCATCGACTGGTCGACCTTTTGAGTGTTAGGGCCGTCGCCGTTATATTCGAAGTTGCCGTGGTTGAAATTACCGAAGCTCGCAACGCCGTTGTAGGGCTGCGGCTGCTGATACTTAGCGCCGTCGAACGCATCTACGAACCACCGCAGAGCTTTAGTGCCTTTTATATTGTGAGGCGACGGAACCAGCGCTTGAAAATATCCCCAGTTTCCGCCCGCAAACGGGCGCGGAGCGGCGTTATCGGGCACGCCCGCGCAGGGTTCCATCATAAGCGGCACGGCGGACCATGTAGAGCCGGCGGCGTTATTTGCGGAAGGCGCGGTTTCATATGTAAGAAATGGAGTTCTTAAAGCGCTGTAGCGGTTATTGTCGATTACCTTCACTCTCACGTTAATCAAATCGCCCGAAGAGCATATTATATCGCCGCTGCCCGTTAAAGTGGCGAGACCGCCGATAGTTTGCGGCGCGAATTCGATTTTAGGCGCGGTAGTATCTAACACCAATTCATGAACGATCGATTCATCGGTAAATTTATTGTCTTCGTCGTTATGCTTTACAGTTCCGGCTTTAAAAGACTGTATTCTGCCCTGGGTAATGGGACCGACCCACTCATACTTGTCTCTCTTCGGCCTGCGGCCGTCGGGGCCCGGTTGCGCATCCGGATCGTCCTCTTCGCCGACTTTTTTCCATTCTTTAAACTTTATAGTGCCGCTGATGGTAACGCTTACCTCTAAAGGCCCTTCAGTCCCTTCGCCGCCGGAGGCGGAAGGCGCATTAAAGGTTGTGGATATGTCTTTATAACGATCGCCCGGCCTTATAGCTCCCGTAGGATCGGTATTGTTCTTAAGGGCGTTATAATACTGTATAGCCGCTGAAATCTGGCTCGGAGCTTTATCGTAGAAAAAATCACGCCATTTATGTTTTACTTTCATTCCCACGATTACTTTAAACGGCTCTGAAGGTTCAGGCATTGCATAACGGAATTGATCGCCCTCGTATGTCGTTTTCGAAAGATTATGCGCTACGTTCCAACCGCCCGAACCGTTCGGCGTAACGGAAGGATAACGAACATTCCAATTGGCTTTTAACGAATCAGGAAGAGGGCCGTCACCGTCGATGTCTATTCCGGATTTTCTGTAATAACGGCCGCCGTATTCTACATAATTGTTTCGTTCTCTTTCATCTAAAGCGCCATGTTGTGCGCCGTCTATGCCTTGCTCGTCCTCGCTTTCCAACTCGGCGCCGCGTATAATAGCTCTAACGGCGTAATTGTGAGCCTTAGCCGGCCTGGACCTCGGATGATCCGGCAGTTCATGAGGCCATTTCCAAACATATTCCTCACGCTCTTTTATTTCCGGACCGCCGGATTCACGGGAAAAATTAATCTTTATTTTTTGTGACACAGTGTTAGGCGGAGTATCCTGACCTGGAGGAGGCGGAACGAAAACTACTTCGTCGCTGACCGGCCCGCCAGGCCCACCCGGGCCCCCTGGAATAACGCCGGGATCGGCCACGCCGGATACAAAATTAAAACTTTCCGCCGAGCTAACGGCGTTATGCACCGTGCCGTCGCCCATAATTTTATAAATTATCTCGAAATGGATTTGATGCATTCCGGCATCAGAAGGCCTGAATTCGTAAAACGCGCCGTTGAAATTATTGATCGAACCGGCCTGAACCTGCAGATTGATAGGGCGGGAAACGACGCCGGAGCTGGTTTTCCATACAAGCGACGCATTGCGTATATTGCCGTTTCCAAAAGTAAATCCCTGCTTGACTCTAACTTTTACAGTGGAACCCACAAGTGGATTTCCGCGCGCCGGAGCGTCGCTCGTGATAGAATCGCCGGGAATGCGGTTGGCGGCCGCGCCGGGAGCACCGGGAGCCCCGGGAGCGCCGGGAGCCCCGGGAGGAGCGCCGGGATTCGGCCTCCGCATAACATCTATTCTGACCTTTCCGCCGGAATTATCCGCTGCTTTTATAAGGCGGTCCACATCGATATCTTCAATAGGCCTGCGAGGTTCCGCAAAAGAACTGATTTTTAAAATAAATGAGAAAATGATAGCGATCATAAAGACGAAAATAAAAATTATAGAAATTTTTTTTAGATGAAATTTTCTCATATTTTAACCTCCTTAAGTTAAAATAAATACCTTTCTATTTTAATTATACATTCCGTGTGCCGTAAAGTCAAGAAACGGCGTAATATAAAAATGAAAGGCCCTGATAAAAGCCTTTCATTTTTATTACCGCCGGACTTTTTTTGAATAAGCCGGCTATATTATTTTATTTCAAGCACGACGCTCGCGGAATGGCTGTTGAACTCTGGCGCGTACATGCATTCTATATGCGCCATTCCGTTCTGGTATTTGCCGCGGTGCTGAACGCGCAGCTGGTATTCGAAGACATAAGTGCCCTTCGGCAGGTAGTCTATATAAAAATGCGTCGACGTGTCTTTTGTGGACTCGTAGTAGCGAAGGCCGTCCTGATAT
>MWBZ01000132.1 GCA_002069765.1 bacterium ADurb.Bin243 | reverse complement strand
GGAACTAACGAACCGGTTTCGTCGATCGGGTTGAAAGGAAAAGGCGTTATACCCAAAGACGAGTTCACTTACAATAACCTCATATGCGCCTTTAACGGCGGTTTCCGCACAAAGCACGGCCAATGGGGCTTTATCGCCGACGGCGTATCGTATGTGGCGCCCGCGAAGGGCATAGCGACCGTGATGGTAAACTCGAAAGGCGATATAAAAATGGGAACCTGGGGAACGCCCGGTTTCGACACGACTGAAAATATAGTTCATTTAAGACAGAACCTGCCTCCGATACTGGAAAATAACATAGTCAACATGAAGCACGATTACTGGGGCGCATCGATCGACAACAAAACCCGCGTATGGCGTTCGGCGCTCGGAGTGTCGCGCGACGGCAGATGGCTCGTTTACGGGGCAGGAAACTCTCTCGGCCACGATACGCTCGCGGCCGGAATGTCGCTGGCGGGATGCGATTACGCCATGCAGCTGGACATAAACGATTACCACACTTACTTATACACGTATAAACTTAACGGAACCGATAAAAAAGGCAATACCAAACTAAAAGCCTCGAGGCTGACGGATGAAATGTCAGGCGAAACCGAAAGATGCCTCGTGCCATATACGCGAGATTTTTTCTACACGACATTAAAACAGCCGGAAATAAAAACGGCAAGCAACCGTTAAACACGGTAAAACACTTCCCAACATTTAACTCGCGTCCGGTGCAACGCTCTTTTGCCCGGGCGCCTTTTTTTATCGACGTTTTCCGCGGGAATTTTTCACTTGTAAAACGCGCCTTATTTTGATATAATAAGCCGTTATGTTTAATGATTTAAACGATTTCATAAACGAACTCAAATCAAAAAAAGAAATAATCGAAATAGAAGAGCGCGTCGAGCCTTCGCTCGAAGCCGCGGAAATAGCCGACAGAATGGTTAAACGCGGAGGACCTGCGCTGCTTTTTAAAAACGTCGCCGGATGTTCGCTCCCTCTGGCGATGAATCTGTTCGCCACTAAAAAACGCATGCAGATGGCTCTTGGCGTTTCGGATTTTTCCGAAATAAGCGGCAGAATTGAAAATTTGCTAAAACCTCCCGCGGGCGGAGGAATTTTTAATAAAATCACCGAAATACCCAGGCTTCTGGAAGCGGCAAAGTGCCTCCCCAGGGTAATATCCAGGGAAAACTCCCCGTGCAAGCAGATTATTATAAAAGATGAATCTAAAATAGACCTGGGCGTTTTTCCCATCATCAAGTGCTGGCCGCAGGACGGCGGAAATTTCATTACCTTCCCGATGGTTATAACGAAAAACCCGGTAAGCGGGGTTCAAAACATAGGCATGTACCGCATGCAGGTCATTTCGGCCAATAAAACCGCCATGCACTGGCACAAGCATAAAGACGGGGCCTTTACCGCGGCCGTCCACAAAGAGCGAGGAGAGCTTAAAGTTCCGGTTTCCGTGGCGATAGGCGCCGATCCGGCCTCGATGTACGCCGCCACGGCACCGTTGCCATACGGCGTGGATGAGATTTTATTCGCCGGATTTTTGCGCAACTCACCGGTCGATCTGGTAAAAAGCGAACTTTCGGATATACTTGTGCCGGCGCGCGCGGAAATTATACTCGAAGGCGTCGTAGATTTAAATGAAATGGCCGATGAAGGCCCGTTCGGCGATCATACCGGATATTACTCGCCTAAAGATAAGTATCCGACTTTTAATATTAAATGTATTACGATGCGAAAAAACCCAATGTTCATAGGAACTTTAGTGGGAGTGCCGCCCATGGAGGATTTTTTTCTCGGCCAGGCGACGGAGCGCATATTTTTACCGCTCTTAAAACTTCAGTGCCCTGAAATTATCGACATAAGGTTTCCAGCCGCAGGAGTTTTTCACAATCTGGCGCTCGTAAAGATAAAAAAAATGTATAAAGGCCAGGTGCAGAAGGTGGCCAGTTTTTTCTGGGGCCTGAACCAGCTTATGTTTACGAAAAATATAGTCGTTTACGATGAAACCACCGATATCCACAACAATGAAGAAGCGCTTTTCACGCTTCTTGCGAACGCGGATTTTAAAAGGGACGTTTTTTCGTTCGACGGGCCGCTTGATATACTCGACCATGCAAGCCTCCTGGAAGGTTTCGGCCCCAAAACGGCTATAGACGCAACTCACAAAAAAAATGAACCTGGAACGCGCGACTGGCCTGAATTGGTCAAGATGAGTAAAAACATAAAAAAAATAGTGGACGAAAAATGGAGTTTTCTTTTTTCCGGCATCGATTCATAGAAAGCGGGTTATTCAGATTTTCACAAATTTTACTGGCAAAATAATTATACTGGCTGAATTGGTAAAATTCGAGCATACCATATTCGCTCTTCCGTTCGCATTCATAGGCTTGCTTATCGGAAGCGCAGGGCGGCCTGATTTTAAAACGGTTTTACTGGTCCTTGCGGCAATGACAGGCGCAAGAACCGCGGCAATGGGCTTCAACCGTCTTATAGACGCTTCCATAGACGCTAAAAACCCTCGCACGCAAAATCGCGCCCTGCCGGCGGGGCTCATATCCAAAACGGGTGTGGCGTCGCTAATCGTGATATCCCTGGCGGTGTTTTTCGCGTCGGCGTTCGCCATAAATGAAGTATGCTTCATACTTTCGCCGCTTGCGGTATTTCTTTTGCTTTTTTATTCTTATACCAAGCGGTTCACTTCGCTCTCGCACTTCGCTCTCGGGCTTACTCTGGCGGTATCGCCTTCGGCGGGATACCTCGCTGCGAATACCGTTTTAACGCTCGCTCCGCTGGTGCTGTCGGCGGCGGTGTTAACGTGGGTGGCCGGTTTCGATATCATTTACGCATGCCAGGACATCGATTTCGACAAAAAAGAAAAGCTGTATTCGCTTCCGGCGGTGGCAGGCCTCGGCAGGTCGCTTATTTATTCGAGATTATTGCATTTTTTTACGGTTTCATGCTTTATTCTGCTGGGTTATTTAATCGCCGCCAGACCGGTTTATTATTTTTTCGTGGCGATGTGCGCCGCGCTTCTTATATACGAACATTTCCTTTTAAGGGGCAGTAACCTGAAAAACGTCAATGCGGCGTTTTTCAATGTGAATGGTTCGGTTTCGATAGCCATGTTTTTTGCGGTTTTGTTAAATTACTGGATATGACGGGGGTAATTATGAAAAAAGACGGCCGGATGAATTCAATTAAAGATAAGGTTTTCGCTAATACGAGAATAAGCGCTCAGGACGCGTTATTCCTGTTCGAATCCGACGATATAATAGCTCTGGGCGAAATGGCTAATTGCCGCCTTAAAAATTCCGTCAAAGAGCCTCGCGAAGTTTATTATTCGTACAACATTAATATCAATCCGACCAATATCTGCCGGTTAAGGTGCAAATTGTGCGCATTTTCAAAATCGCCGGGCGACGACGGCGCTTATTCGCAAACCGCCGGCGAAATAGTTTCACGCGTAAAAAAAGCGCTAAAAGCTAATCCGGGGGAGCATATAGAAGCGCATATAGTCGGCGGGCTCGATCCCGCTTATGATATTTCATTTTATGAAAATCTTCTGCGCAGCCTCAAATCTTTGAGCGATAAGATTACAATTCAAGCATTTACGGCCGTCGAAATCGATTATCTTTCGAAACTCGATAAAATCAGCGTTGACGAAGTTTTAAAAACGCTAAAACAGGCAGGGCTCGACGCTATGCCGGGCGGCGGAGCTGAAATTTTCAACGATGAAATAAGAAGCGTAATATGCGAAAAGAAAATAAAATCAGGCGAGTGGCTTGGCATAATGAAAAAAGCTCACGGCCATGGAATCCCAACTAACGCCACCATGCTTTACGGCCACGTAGAAAACGACTCCGACCGCGTGAGGCATCTGGAGCTGCTCAGAGAGCTTCAAGACGAAACTTCCGGGTTTAAAAGTTTCGTGCCCCTGGCGTTTCACGACAAAAACGCTATGGTCAAAAAGAAACGCTATACGAGCGGTTTTGACGATCTAAAAGTACTCGCGGTTTCAAGGATATTTCTCGATAATTTTTCAAACGTCAAGGCGCTCCACAATATGCTGGGGTTAAAGTTCGCGCAGGCCACGCTATTTTTCGGCGCGAACGATCTCGGCGGCACTTCGTTCGACGAACGCATCGTAAAGGCGGCGGGGGCATGCCAGGCGGCCGAAGTAAGTGAAGCCGACCTCATAAGGCTTATTGAAGGCGCGCAAAAAATTCCAGTCCTGACCGATTCCACATATTCATTAAAAATAAAAAGGAGTTCTTAATGGCCAGAGTCAGGATCGGCTTCATTAAATATGCCAATTCAATGCCGTTTTATCATGAATTCGATTCGGCGCCGCTCGCCGAAACGCTTAAAATCAGATGCAGCGAAGCGGCATCGGGACCAGCTGGCGCTTCGAACGCGCAATGCGGTTTCGAGTTTGAAATTATTTACGACGCTCCGGCGAGGTTAAACGACCTTATTTCAAATGGCGGACTCGACATAGCAACGATCTCAGCCTTCGAGTACGTTAAAAACAGGGCCGAACTCCAATTGCTCAATAAAATTAATATTTCCGCCACGGAGCGTGTCATGTCGGTGCTTCTTGCGTCCAGAAAAAATATGACGGAGCTTTCAGGCCAGACTATAATGCTGTCAAATGAATCAGCTTCGGCCGCATCGCTTTTTAAAATATTGGCCGAAGATTTTTTCGGCTGCGCCGGCGTCAAATATGTCAGCGGCAAAGTAACGGCTGAAAATATCGGCGCTATCCTTGACGGCGGTCAAGCTTGCGCGGTAATGGCAATAGGAGATGAAGCGCTGAAATATTTCGAAAAAAATCGAACAAGCTCGGCCGCAAATATTCACACGGCAAACGGTGAAATAAAAGTATTCGACCTGTGCCAGCAGTGGAATCGTTTTACCGGGCTGCCATTTGTTTTCGGCATTCTTGCCGCAAGAAAAGATTTTTACTTCGGCAATAAAAAAATATGCGATAAATTATGCGCCGCGATTAAATCAAAAGTGGATTTTTTTAATTCCAACAGGGATATTTTCGCTGAAAAAGCCTTTAAATCCTGCGGAGTAAGTCTGGACACCATGAAAGAATACTACGGCCTTTTAAATTACGAGTTCAGGCCCGAGCATATAATGGCGCTCGAAGAATTTGAAAAAAGGCTGAAAAAAATAAACGCCTTTCAGAACGAAAGATAAAGGCGGCTCTTTTTGCTTATAATTAAATTAAACATGCCGTCAAAAAATTATAAATACAAAAAAAGAAGTGATTAAAATGAATAACCGTTTCAGCGTTGCGCAGTGCGTTAAAACTTATAAAAATGCAGATTTTTATCAGCTTGCCCGCGACGCGGATTCAGCAAGACGCAAAATCCATGGAAAAAACAGCGGAGCCGTCTCATTCGTTCTGGATAGGAATGTTACCTATACCAATATCTGCAACTGTAAATGCAAGTTTTGCGCTTTTTTTAAGTTGAAAAAAACGCCGGGCTCTTTCGTGCTTACCAATGATGAAGTTCTCGACAAAATACAGGGCCTTGTAGATATCGGCGGAAGCCAGATAATGCTTCAGGGCGGCCTGAACGCTTCGTTAAAACTGGATTATTACATAAAACTTCTCAAAGCCATTAGAGAAAGATTTTCAAAAATAGCGCTGCATTCTTTTTCGCCCCCCGAGATCGACCATATTGCAAAAACCTCTAACAAATCCGTAGATTATGTTTTAAATGCTTTGCAGCAGGCCGGATTAGATTCGCTTCCGGGCGGAGGCGGCGAGATCCTCATAGATAGAATAAGGCACAGGATATCGCCGAACAAAATCGGTTCGAGGCGATGGCTGCAAATAATGAGGGCGGCACACAAAATAGGCATGAAAACCACGGCGACAATGGTGTTTGGCTTTGGAGAAACGCTTCACGAAAGATTTACGAGCATGAAAAAAGTCCGCGATCTTCAGGACGAAACTGGCGGTTTCAGGGCTTTCATACCGTGGCCTTTTTCGCCGGCGAATACCCGGCTTTCTAATTACGGCCTTACCGACGGGCTGGATTATTTAAAAACGGTGGCATGCGCGCGGCTTTTTTTCGACAACATCAAAAACATTCACAGCGGGTGGGTGACGGAAGGCATGAGAATGGCGCAGCTGGCGCTAAGTTTCGGCGCCAACGATTTCGGCGGAATTTTAATGGAAGAAAAAGTCGTAAGGGCCACCGGGCTTATAAACGAAACCAATGTGCGCGAGCTCTACAACATAGCTAAAAATGCCGGATACAGGTTAATGCGGCGCAACACAAATTACGATATGCTTGAAGAAATCGGCGCCGGCCATCGCCTTGTGACCGGCGAAAGTTTAGTCCAATAATTTATTTTATGTAAACCGGTGGAGATGTGGACAATTTTTCAAAAAATATAAAGTCGATGTTTGACAGTATTTGCGGCCGTTATGATTTTATGAATCATCTTTTAAGCGGCGGCCTGGATATTTACTGGCGGAAGAACATTGTAAAATATTCGCTTTTAAACTATGCAAAAATTTTTAGCGATTGCGATGCCGGGAAGCGTTTAAAAATCGCAGACATAGCGTCAGGCACGGGCGACGTTATAAAAGAAGTTATAAGCTTTATCAATAAAAACGGCGGCTTAATAAAAAATAAACAAATCGATATATTTTGCGCTGACTTTTCCCTTCCCATGGTAAAAATAGCCAAGCGAAAACTGGATGAAATTATTTTACACAAGAAGGGCCTTATCAGAATAAATTATGTCATATGCGACGCGCAAAATTCCTGCTTTAAGGATTCGTCCATAGATATGGTCTTTATAGCCTTCGGCATCAGAAATTTTTCCAATATCGATAAATTTCTTAGCGGGGAGCTTAAACGAATAATGAACAAGCGCCGCTCTATGGCCGCCATACTTGAGTTCAACAATATTTTCAATTATAGAATTTTCGCCTTTTTCCAGATTTATTACAATTACTTTATCGCTCTACTGGCAAAGATATTTTCAAAAAATATAACCGCCTATAAATATCTCGTGGATTCTATAAAGCGGCTCGCCTCAGACGAAGAAATTTTAAAAATGTTTACTGACAGCGGTTTTAAAATATTTAATTACGGTAAAATTTTTCCTTTTATTGTTACAAGATATATTGCTATAATTAATAATAGTTGACTTTATTAAAAAATTAAAATATAATATATTAAACTATCGAAAAAAGGTGAAAAATGAAAATTATCGTTGCTCATACCGGGGCTTCGGGCGCTATTTACTGCGTAAAATTTTTAAAATGGCTTACCATACGCCGTAATATTAAAGTTTTATTTACGGCGTCAGAAGAAGGTTTTAAAATTTTAGAAGACGAAACTAAAGTCAGCAAAAGCGACCTCAAAAAATACGTCGCGCAAATTTATTCAAACGACGATCTGCGCGCCGATATTTCATCAGGCACGGCCGACGTGAACGCCATGGTCATTGTTCCTGCCAGTATGAACACCGTAGCAAAAATCGCAAATGGAATAGCGGATAATCTTATCACGCGAGCCGCATCCAATATTTTAAAATTAAAGCGGAAGCTGATAATTGTCGCCCGTGAAATGCCTTTATCTACAATTCATCTCGAAAACCTTACAAAGCTTTCAAAGGCCGGCGCCGATGTAATGCTCGCTTCGCCGCCTTTTTACCATAATCCCAAAACTATCGATGAAATGGCGCTTCCTGTTATTTACTATATCAACGAGCTTCTTGGCATAGAAAACAATATAAATTTTAAGTGGCACGGCTCAGCCGCTGAAAAACAATCTGCAACCGAATAAAATTATTAATCATCAATGAAAACCGCTAACGACGATGTAAATTTTATAAGAATCATGCTGGAAAACAAAGAGCGCGACTATCTTAGCGAATACGCTCAGCTGTCTTCCAGGACTCGCGGCCGTGAAAAGCCCGAGGTAGAATGCACTTATCGCACTTCATTTCAAAAAGACCGCGATAAAATTTTGCATTCAAAGTCATTTCGCCGCCTCAAAGATAAAACTCAGGTTTATATAAGGCAAAGCACAGATCACATCAGAGTCAGGCTTACTCACACGCTCGAAGTCATGCAGATTGCGCGCACAATTGCAAGGGCGCTCCGTCTTAACGAAGATCTAGTGGAAGCCATAGCGCTTGGCCATGATTTAGGGCATACGCCGTTCGGCCATACGGGTGAAAATGTATTAAACCAGATTTTAAAAAACGGATTCAAGCACAGCCTTCAATCGCTTCGCGTAGTGGATAAGCTTGAAAGAAACGGCAAAGGCCTGAATCTTTGCTACGAAGTCAGAGAAGGCATCGCAAAGCATTCAAAAAAGCGTTGCGGCCTGTTCACTGCATTCGGCGATGAATTTCCTTCCACTTTAGAAGCAATGGTAGTGAAAATATCCGATGGAATAGCTTATATAAACCATGATTTAGACGACGCGCTCTCATTTGGTCTACTGACGGAATCACAAATTCCGGATGAGTTTTTTAAAATTTTAGGCTATACGAACGCTCAGAGGATAGACAAAATGGTATCCGATGTAATTATTAACAGCATCAATAAAAAAGAAATAGTCATGTCCGATTTAATTCACGACACTACTAATTCACTGCGTAATTTTTTATTTGAAAACGTGTATTTAAAAGAAGATGAAATTGACGAGGCTAAAAAAGCCCGTGAAATCGTTCATTTTTTATATGATTTTTATATAGCTAACCAGGACATTTTATTCAGCGAGCATAAAAAAAATCATCCGGACGATTCAATAGAAACGACCGTAGCCGATTATATTTCTTCAATGACGGACAGGTTTGCGGTCAACAAATATAATAAATTAATCGCTAAAAAATAAAACTTTTATATAAATTCTTGAAAAGGCTAATTTTGGAGGAAATTAATGTTTATATCTCTTAAAAACAATAAAGCGTTTTCCGCTATTGAAATGATGATAGTGGTAGCTATTATAGGTATTTTAATATCGATCGCGGTATTTAATTTTAACAAAATTAAAGAAGACGTTAAAAAGAAAGCTTGCATAGCCAATATGGGAACGATCCATAACGCCGTCAGAATGTATTATATGGAAAATCCCGTTGTCAGCGATCAGTTCGACCTTTCATTAAAAGCGCTTATGGCCGCTAATTACCTTAAAACGGAGCCCAGGTGTCCAAATGCTGAAAAATTAACTAATTCCGTGGCTTTTTATTCAATCCTCGATAAGCCGGGTAAAAAAATAGATGTTCTTTGCGTAAATACTCAGGACAGCAAATCGGCCCACGGCTCATATTTAAAACTTACTCAGCCGGCGTCCGCACAGCAGCCTGAAGCGCCTGCAAATCAGTAAAAACCCGTCATGTGCCTTTTCGTTTTCAGTTTGAGCCATTAGTGTTGGCGGGAGCCAGACAAGGTTTTTCGCGAACTCGTTGAAAATCCCTCCGGGAAAAATTTATCAGTGAATAGTGAACAGAATAGTTAAGGCTGGGGCTCGCCCTGCGAGCTCTATATATAAATAAATACTTCGTATATCAGCTCTTAAAATATTATTCAACCATTGTTCCATTTTTAAA
>MWBZ01000131.1 GCA_002069765.1 bacterium ADurb.Bin243 | reverse complement strand
TTATTCACCGTCACGGGCACGGGCGCGGGCGACGCGCCGCAGTGTTGTTCGAATTCTTGCACCAGCCTGCTTTTTCCGCATCCCGCCGGCCCTTCTATAAAGAAGATGTGCGGAACCGAAGCGCTTTCTACGGCCCTGAATTTTTCCTTAATGGACTCCAGCTGGCTTTCGCGTCCTATCATTTGCGTAGGGCGGTCGAGTATCGGGCGCGATACGATCCGAGCCCTGCCGATCAGATTATATGCCTGGACAGGTTCTTCCCTGCCTTTTACCTTCAGCGATTCGAGCCGCTCTAGTAAAAAGCGGTCTTTCAACTGACCTGCCATATCGGATGTCAGCATTATCTTTCCTATGCCGGCGTTTTGCTCCATGCGCGCCGCGATATTCACCGCGTCGCCCATTATATCGAGCCTGCCGCCGATAAGGCCGACTACCGCGCGGCCGCTGTGGAGGCCGATACGCATATTTAATTCGAAGCCCCTCGTTTTTTGAAGATTTTTGCTGAAAACGGCCAGCTCCTGGCGCATTTTAAGCGCGGCATAGCAGCAGTGGGCGGGATCGAGTTCGCTGCTTTCGCCGGTCCCGAATGCGGCCATTATGCAGTCGCCTTCGTATTTGATAACTATTCCGCGTTCCGACTCGACGGCGCGCGTGAGGTTTTCGAAAAGTGGAACTACGATCTCCTTTACTTCGTCGGGATCGATTCTGGCGCTCATCGCGGTGAAGCCGCTAATATCGGCGAACAGTATCGTGACCAGCTTTAATTCATCCTGAAGAGCGGCGGGCTGGGCCGTGTCGCGTGATTGCCTCGCGCGCTCGAATTTAAAGCCGCATTCAGGGCAGAACCTGCCTTTTATTTTATTTTCATGGCCGCATGAAGGGCATTTAATCATATTTTTTTCGATTTTTTTATGTATTTAATGCTTTATTTTTTGTCCGAATGTCAGATCCGCCGCTAGTCTATGCGTTTATACCATATCAGCTGCGTTTCGTCCGGAAATTCTCTATAAGCAAACGTATTGATCGCGCCGAGTTCGCAGCCCCGGCTGGCGTAAAACTTGCACGCCGAAACGTTATTATTCTGCGTTTCTATCTTTAAAAACACGCAGTCTCTTTTTTTGGCGCATTCGACGGCGCCTTGAAAAAGTTTAGCTCCCGCGCCGAGGCCTCTGAATTCGGGATGTATCCTGATATCCCAGAGGGCGGCCGCATCTTTGCGCCCGTCTAAAAAGTTCAGGCCTTCAGTGTGGTAGGCGACCAGCGCGCCGCCGATTCGTTTTTTGTCCGCGTAAGCCGAAAGCACCTGCCAGTTTGAAATATCCCATTGCCTGGCCCAGGCGGCGGGGCCTTCGCCCGGATGAGCGTCATAATCTTTGGCGTAGGGCTTTTCCAGTTTTTCTTCGTGCAGCAGAAATCCTCCCAGGCCGTTTTGAATAGCTTCGACCCGAAATACCGTCTCTACCTGAAAAGATATAGGTATCAGAGCGTATTGCGGCAAGACTTCGACGGATTCCTCTATGATGTCTATATTCATAATCATCCCGCTTTTTAAAATTAATTGCTTTAAATTTTACCACAGCTTTTTGTTTTTTGCCACTAAATTAAAACACATTCTATTTAGTTATTGACTTTTCAAAATAAATCTGGTAAAATGAATGCAAATATGGCCCTATCGTCTAGGGGCCCAGGACGAGTGGTTCTCAGCCATTAAACCGGGGTTCGAATCCCCGTAGGGCTACTGAGCAAAATCCCCGAGGCAGCGATGCTTCGGGGATTTTGATTTTGGGGAAATATTTAAGTCGCCGCTGAAAAACGAGCCTCATACCCGGCCCGTTATAGCTTCTTTTTATTTTTTATTCAAAAATTTTGCCGCTCTGTTTGCCGCGTTGTCCCTGATATTGTTGTAATATAAAGCGAAATCCAGATTATGGTAAATTCCCATTTTGATCAGAGCGTTACCCGGGAATTGCCTGTCGGCGTCGATCGTGCTGCAGATCAAAACGCCTCTGCTTTTACTTACCTGCGCGTCGGCGTAATTTTTAACGTCTCTCGCCGCGATGGAAAAATCAGGATTGAGAGCCATGGAACCGGCATTTTCGGCTGCGGGCGCGAGCGTTTCGGCCAGCGTCCAGCTGATCGGGTTTATGACGATGGCGCCCGGCAGCACGACGGGACTTGCCATGCCGGTTACGGGCCCCTCGGTGTTATATGAAATTATAACTCCGGTATCGTCTGGGCCGGCGGCGAATTTCAGGTGGGGATTTTCGGCCAGATAAGAAGGCGTAATTGAATATCCTATGACATATGCGGCTATCATTCTTGCGTAAACTTGAGGATTTTCTTTCATATAATCCGACAATAAATAAAGCAATACGTTCGCGCCCTGGGAATGGCCGGCTAAAATAAACGGGCGGTTTTTATTGTAATTTTTTATATAATGGTCAAATGCCGTACGCGCGTCTGATACGGGAATTCCGCTAAGAATTTTATCCTGTTCGGCAAGCGGCAGAGACAAAGAATATCTGGCGTCAACCTGCCTGTAATACGGGGCGTAAATATTGGCGAAGGTTTCAAAAGCGGTCGCCTGCGTGGAAAAAGCCGATTGCGCTTTCGACATAACAAGCGGATTATCGATTTCGCAAATATTGGCTTCATTCGTGCCGGCTTTCTGATATGAAGTGGGATACAGGTAAAAAACGTCGACTTTTTTATCGGCCGCTGGTGGCAAAGACAGCCAGCGCTGCGAGTTTGAATAATCTATATTAACCCTTGCCGTTTCATTCGAGTCCGAGCCGTCGCCGGTCAAACCGCATCCCGAAAAGATAAAGCAAGCTAACAATAAAGTAAAAATAATAGTTTTCGTGTTTTTTTCAATAATTTTAACCAAAGTTTTTTCTCCTTTTTTAATGTCGTTTTCTAACGTTTTTCCGCCTTTTTAGTATCAGGCTTTCTTATTCCATATTCTACCTTGCGTCACTTTATGGTTTACTGCGGGAATAAAGCGTGATAAAAGGTTTTGTTGATTATATCACAGGATAATTAAAAAGTAAATAATTTTGTGAAAACCAGTAAAATTTACTGGTTCTTTTAGAGTAATCGAGCATTCCCATATAACAAGCACTCGAAACCCAACTATGGATGTCGAGACTTCCGGAACGCTGTTTGAGATCGTAAGCATGGATATCTACGAAAAAACTATCGTAGAAAACCTTTGGCGATATTTCATGGGGGTTGGCAGGTGCGAAATTTAAGCTATTTTACTAAATGCTTAAAATTTTTATTTCTTTAAAATCTTCAAAATCATCGACGTTTTCAGTCACAATGGTTTTGATATCGTTTTCAAGCATGGTGGCCACAATTAATAAATCAAAAAACTTTGCGCCGTATAAATTATATTTTGAATTTAATTTAAGTAAACGCTTATGCCCTTCAAAGGATACCGGCAGTATTTTTATCGCCGAACCATAAATTTCTTCAAGTAATTCGGATACAGTTTCATTATCGAGTGGCTTTGACGTTTTTACTGGATTCATTAAATTGCGGGCGAATTCATTTAATATCTGGACCGATACATACGCGTCATATTCGCCATTCATAGATTTTTCAATAAAATT
This sequence comes from bacterium ADurb.Bin243, assembly GCA_002069765.1. Taxonomy (GTDB): domain Bacteria; phylum Muiribacteriota; class UBA9980; order UBA9980; family UBA9980; genus UBA9980. The sequence goes on along the minus strand of MWBZ01000131.1, from coordinate 6,271 downwards.
AAACGCAATTTCATGCCGTTTTCTTTTTTCATCATAACATGAAATTAAAATGTTTGTATCAATAAAAATTCTGTTATTTTTCGTCATAAAGGTCCTTCCGATCTGCGGCGCCTTTATATCCGATATTTCGAGAAGTCGGTTTTACTCTTTTGCCTTGTTTTTTCTTCAATGCGAGAGCAAAGTTGATTATTTTATTTTTATCTTCCTTAGACTTGATTTGCTTAAAAATATTAACGATTATTTCTTCGTCATTGTTCGTTTGCGGTAACCCCATTATCGGCCTCCAATTAAATTCTTGTAACAAAGTTAATGCCGGTTCTGACTTTAATATCCATTTTATCATACATGGCCGTTATATTCAAGCGTAAAATCAATGATTGTTAGAAATACACTGCCGATCATATTTTAATTTAATTTTACTCGTCACCTTTAAGTACAACGCTCAAAGCACGGCGTGGCACGAAAAGATGATGCATGCGGTTTAAAAAGTTTTGTCTTATAACGTTATCAGTTTGTATTTCTTAAACCCGAGCCCGATCTTTTTGGCTAAAATATACTTTTGACATTTCAATTAAGCCTTTCCTTTATCCGCGGCAAGTCTTTTGCCCATTTCAAAAGCTTTTTCACAATCGATCGGAAACTGGACGGAACGAACCTTCGCTTTATGCTCCACGCTGAAAGCGGATGACACATACTTCGAATAATCGTCGAACTGATACATATCATAAGCCGCCATAGACTCGCAGCTGCCCAATATTCTGGAAAGCAGCATGTCATTGGTGTCGAAGCGGACACGGTATCCGGCCTGAACGGCCATTTCTTCGGGCGCGCCGAGGGTGTAAATAAATCCGCAGTTAATGGATTTACCGAACAGGCTCGTTCTTTGCGCGTCATACACTAAATACGGAAAGACCAGCCTTTCGATAAAATTAGCCATCAGTCCGGTTTCGCGGCCCAGATAAATGGGCGTTCCAAGAATTATGGCGCCGGCCTCCCTGATCTTTTTCAGAACGGCCGTCAGATCGTCTTTAAGCACGCAGCTGCCGTAACTTTTTCCGTTGATTCTCTTGCACTCGAAGCAGCTTACGCAGCCTTTGTATTTAAGATCGATAAGATGGACCATTTCCACGGACGCTCCGGCCGACGATGCGCCTTCAAGCGCTTTATTTAAAAGCGCGGCGGTATTGGCTTTTTTACGGGGACTGCCGTTGAACGCGATTACTTTCATAAAATTTCCTTTCTGCCACATTCATTTTGAACTATCCGGAATTTCCGGAGGGGGTGAACAGATTATATTATACCACTGATTGATTTGGCTGGCTACAATTTTTTGAAGCAATTTTTTAAGCAGATATTTTTTAACTTGAATTTTGCCGGAAAATCGAATATAATGAAAGCGAGGTAATTATAACGGTTTTATGCGCCTTTCAGGTGGCGATACTTAAGTGATATAATTAATTTTCTTAGCACCCTCTAATATATAAAAAATCAATGATTCATCTTTGAATTCTTTAATCTATAGCTTTTTCCTTATATTTATCGATGATCGCGTTGATCGCCGCTTCGAAGGCCGCGGTATACCTTTCCATTTCTTCGACCGTGTCAGGAGCGCTGCAGGCGTAGTCCGCGTCGCTGTCGTACCACTTATCTTCATCACGCGTCGACAGATGCGAGATCAACTCGGCATAGAATCCGTCGAAATAATCAAAGCCGCCGTCGCACATATTCAGCCTCCTTATAGTTGTAGCTGAATAATAAAACGCGCCGGACGGATTTTTCCAGAATAATTATGAAAAATATCGACTTTAAAAGAAAAAGCCTCCGCCACGGAAGCTTTAATGCGCCAACCTTTCGGTCGGCTTTTTCATCAGAGATTTGATCCTGGCTTCAGAAAGACCTGTCGATTTGGATATGATTTTTTTCTCCGGGAATCATTTATTTCATAGACTAATTTTTCTTTACAGCTCATTCGATTAATGCTCGACTGTTCTCAAATCGGAATATTTGCATATTGCGTCAAAATCTCTATCGTTATGAAGCAAAGATACGCCGGCGGCGATTGCTGACGCAGCAATAACACAATCTATAGTTTTCCTGATGGTATATCCGTCTTTGCGCGCACGCCTGTATATTTGCACTGCGCTTTCATATATTTTTACGTCTTCGGTCACTATCATTTCAAAAACCGAAAGAGCTTCTTTGATTTCTTCATACAAGCAGTCTTCTTTGATTCCCTGAAGGACCTCTGTAAATATTAGGCCGGTGAAGCAAATCGGTTCGTCCGACTTTAACAATTTCTTCAACGCAACGGAAGAGCGTGTCGCTCGGTTTTTGAAATAGTCTATCCAGACGCTTGTATCGACCATTACCATAATTTTCTCTCCAAGCGGCTTTCTTCGAGATCGCCTTCCCATTCGACTTTTCCCTGTAATTTCAGCAGTTTGTCTTTCGCCTTGCGCTGAGCGGCCTCGACTTCTTCATCGGGAACAATTATAATTTTAAAGGATTTAAATCTGGAAATTTTTTTCAGGATTTTTGACGGCACGCTTAAATGCCCATCCGGCAATATGTTTCCTGAATATTCATAGGTAAGCATGAATCTCCTTTTAAACTCTATTAACTGATATAATTATATCACATATTTTCAAAAACTTAAAGAAAAAATGTGATTGCCTTTAATTTCAGGCTACTCCTCCCCTTGCTGCCGCCGGGAATGGCTATCTTTATGAAACCGCCAGACCGCTTCCGGCCGGGACCCTGATCACCATATCTTCCGGAACGCCGGTGTGCGCCTGACCTGAAGCCTTTCCAGTTTCAAGCAGCCCGTTCGTTATGTTGTCGTCCGATACCGATATGACCCTGCCGATCTTATAATCGCTCATGCGCAGTGCTCCTTAAATATTTCGTTATCAATAAATTGTAATATTTTAACATAATTCGATTTGACATTCAAGCAATAAAGCGTAAAAAAAGATTTTAAAATCATAAAGCAAAAGTTAATTTAGCGGCGCGCTATGGCCGGTTTATTACCTCGATTTTGAAACGCTGGCGGCGTCGATAAACTTTCGGAAAAATAGCGCCGGATAAATAAAATACCGCGCCTACCTGTATTCCACGACGCCTTTGCCAGAATAAAGCCTTCCGTCCGCGCCACGGCACTCGATGATAATTTCGACGGCGGCGCCTTTTTTCGGCTCGAATCGCGAGCCTTTCGCGTCGGCGAAGTCGGAGGTGTCGTGCAGCGTGAAGCCGTTGCGGAAAAGAACTCGCCTGGGATAGCACACAAAATCGTCCTCCGGCGCGCGTTTCGGCCCGACGGTCATCTTGACCGAGTTGAGGTCCATATCCGAATTATTGGTCACGCGGAATGTGAAACCGTCTGAAAGCTTAAATGGTTTTTCGAACGACACGGCGATGAAGTCGAGCGAGCCGGTCTCGTACCTGTAAGCGAGCGCGAACAGGGCGGCTATAATAAGCGCCGCGCCAAGGTTAATTATTGCCCGCGAGTTGTTTCTAATAAAATCGTTCATATTAGTAATTCCTTTCGTTAATTAAGGCCGTTTTTGGGGTTAGTCGCGACCGGCACCGGATCGCCATAGCCATGGTCTTCGCCGGCGCCGGTCGCGAGCCGTGCGGCGGCGAGCGATATAAGACAGTATCCGCAGAAGAAATAAAACCCGCTCAAAAGCCACGCGTCGGTGAATTTATCGGCGCCGAAGGCGAGGTAGGCCAGAATTATGCTAACGGCGAAAACGTCGGCCATAGACCATTTGCCTATCGCCCTGAGCGCGGCGGCGTAGCCGGCGCCGCCCCGTTCTACGGCAAGGTAGCACAGCGCTATCTTAGCCGCCGGCGCTATCACGCTGAAAAGCAGGATGAGCGTTGCCGGCAGCGGGTATCCTGACCCGAACAGGCGCGCGATGGTCCCGGCGATCCCCTTGGCCTCGAACTTAAGCACGCCGTTACCGCCGATGACCGGGATCTCGCCGGTCGCCTTTATGGCGAGCGCGGGCGCGAAAAGGCCGGCGGCGAGAAACACTGCGGACACGAAAACGACGCGCGCGGCGAAGCTACGCCTTCCGCTACCGCCGGCCGCGAAAGCGATCGAAGCGATGGCGGCGTATATCAGCAGCGCGAACGAAAGCGTCTCGTAAAATCTCGCCTGCCAGGCGCAGTCCATGAGGAAGCTCACCCTGTCGAAGTAGGCCGGATAAACTCCGCGGACCATCTCTTGCAGCTCGAGTTTTACGGCGTCGAGCATTCCGAGCCGCGAGCAGTAGAGCGAGTAATAATCCGCCGAAAGCGATGCGAAATAGACCGAGGCGAAAGCCGCTCCGGCCAGCGCGGCTGCCGGAAAAACGGCGCAGGACGCCAGAAAAAGCAGCTTGAACTTCCAGGTTATTAAAAAATAATGCACAATCTCACCATGATTATATTTCAGTATCAATAAAAAATTATTTTTAATTATTATACTTTATCGAAGTTTAAAATTCAAGCATTTTAAGCACACCGCTTTCCATTTCAGAGATAAAAAAAATGCCGTCACATCATGACAGCCATTTTAATATAGAAATAAAACTATAAAATTTTAATGTTTGTTTCGTGTGTTAACGCCCTTCCGGGTGATTCTGTATTTTTGAAGCCTGCTATTAGGTTTATCGGGAATCGTCATTTCGATCAGCCCTTCTTCGAGTGCCGGATGCAGATAATTGTTTCTGAATGTCGGACGGTGCGACAAGCCTAGATTTTTCATAATTTCAAACGCTGAAATCGGAGTCTCATCGAACACATTTAACAGTTTTACGACTTGGTCGGTGACTTGATCGGCGACTTGGTCGGTGAAAATATTTTCATTTAGAGTTTTCAATATCGCTTCAAGCATAAACTCGACAAATGGAGTTGAATTAGCCGTTCGATCACATTCGCTAAGGACGCCGTAGTAATCATCCTGCCTGTCTCGAATCACCGACTCCACCGGAAGGTAAGCCAGCGTGGGTTTCCATTTACTGAGAATCAGCGTCTGCCAGAGCCGGCCCATTCTTCCGTTACCGTCGGCAAAAGGGTGAATGAATTCGAGCTCATAGTGAAATACCGAACTGGCGATAAGCGGATGGGCATCGGTATTTTTGAGCCACGAAAAAAGATCGGCCATCAAAGAAGCGATGCGCTTCGCCGGCGGGGCAACGTGAATAATTTTGCGTCCTTTTACAATTCCGACGCCGCCAGAACGATATTTGCCGGCATCATCGACAAGGGCGGTCATCAATATCTTATGCGCTTTGAGAAGGCCTTTTTCGGACAATGGGTCTAAACTTTCGATCAATTCATAAGCTGCAAAAGCGTTTTTTACCTCCTGAATTTCACGAGGCGGCCCTATTATTCTCTTTCCGCTGATGATTCCAGTCACCTGCTCCAGCGAGAGTGAGTTGTTTTCGATAGCGAGCGACGCCTGTATGGTGCGCAGCCGATTTCCCCGGCGGAGAATTGGCGTTTGATCGATCTGGTTCGAAGCGGAAAAGCGCCCGATCGTTTCGCTGATTTCCGCAACAAGGCGAACCATCTCAGACGTAATCGTATATGGCGGAATGTAATTTGTTTTTTTCATTTCACGCTCCTTTATTCACAAAACCTTCTCTTAAAATAATCATTATTTCTGAAATTCAGCAGTTCTTTGATAAAATCCACGCCCGCTTTACCGATATTATGCAATTCAGGTATTTTCAATTTCATTACTTAAGGTATTTTTCCAATCTGATATCATTATACCATTTACCCTCATAACATGTAAAATTTTTGAGGGTTCCGATTTCCTCATAGCCCATGTTTTTATATAATTTTATCGCGTTATGATTGAATTCAAAAACACCGAGCTCGATCCTGGCCAGTTTCAGCTTACTGCATTCGCTTTCAAGAAATTGAAGCGCCGATTTTCCGATTCCCATGCCGCGGTATTTTTCTTCGCCGATGGTAATTCCGATCCAGGCGGTCTTCTCGACCTTTTTGAATAATTGAGGCGGGTCGATCTGTATGGAAAATTCGCCTATCTCAATATTACCGGCAAGTATCATATAATGATGCGTTCCGGGTTTGTTCAGCGACGCCTTGTACAGTTCTTCAGGCGTTACCGGCGGCAAAATATCGCCGGTAAAATTGGGAGTGGTAAGATGCCTGATGGAAGGGTCATTGCTCCATTTCGCAATTAAAATATAGTCGCCGATCGAATCTTTTTTTACTTCTCTGAAGCTGATATCCATTGATTCCGCCTTGATTT
>MWBZ01000130.1 GCA_002069765.1 bacterium ADurb.Bin243 | reverse complement strand
CACATTGAGGCGAGGCGACGTGATTTACAGGCGCGCAAGTGCCTGGGATGAATAAAACTTGAATCAATCACTTTTAAGGTTGGAATTTATCAAAATCAGCCTAACGGTCCTTCGGGCGGCTTTCGCACAACGCCTCAATTAACGAAAAAAGTTGCGTGTAAATGCATTATGGCTGTTGAATATGAAGTTATGGAAGTTCGTATATGGCAAAACATTGAGGGGTGATATACGAACAAGTGTGCGTGTATGCTCCGGATAGTGGAGAATACACGAATAAAAATTCGCTTTTGACTGGAAATTTATAGTTTTTGATACAAATTTAATTCATAATATTATCTAACGGGCTTACTATATTTCCCAGATGTTTGTTGCTAATATGAGTGTAAATTTCCGTTGTTTTTATGTTCGCGTGCCCGAGAAGCTGCTGAATATATCTTATATCGACGCCGCTTTCAAGAAGGTGCGTCGCGAAAGAATGCCTCAGCGAATGCACCGAGGCCGTTTTTTTAATTGCCGCTTTGTGAAGCGCAGTTTCAAATATTTTTTCGGCGCTTCTTATGGATAAATGCCTGCCGGAATCAGCGCCCGGAAAAATCCACGGGCCGGCCGGCGCAGGTTCCATATAAAGCTTAAGCCTTTCAAGAGCAGCTTTCGAAATGATAGTGTAACGATCCTTGCGCCCTTTACCCGAAGTGATCCTGATAGTTTTACGATCAAAATCGACATCTTCATATTTTAATTTGACAGCTTCTCCGACTCGCAGCCCGCCCGAGTATATTATCATCAGCAATAGTTTATGTTTAAAGTTTTCAGCAGCCGTAATAAGCCTGCTTACTTCATCGAAACTTAATACAACCGGAAGTTTTTTATCTTTTTTGGGCCGTTTGACCGAAATCATCAGGAAATTTTTATTAAGTATCTCACTTAAAAAAAATTTAATAGCGTTTATAGCTACATTCATAGATGAAACGGCAAATTTTTCGGAAGTAGCCAGATTAAGAATATATGATTTTATATCATCTTCAATTATATTTATTGGCGGCTTCTTCACATATTCAAGCATTTTATTTACATGATACAAATATGATTTAACAGTGGACCGGCTGTAACGCCTTGAAAGAAGAGCGCTTTCCAATTGATATAAAGTCTCGTCCGGATCGGTTCTTAATTCAGGTTTATTGACGACAGGTTTAAAAGAAGAGGCGGCCGATAAATGATCATTTTTTTTCGGCAAACTAAAATTAATTTTTTCCGCAACTATGCCGGCGGGTTTAAATTCCTGCCCGGTGCAGCGGGGTTTTTCAGTTAGAGGCGTGCTGTCAATGAGATCGTAGTCTTCAAAAGTGATATTTAATTTTTTAGCGATAGCCATTAATTTAAGGAAATTTTCATGCCCGTTAGGAATCGACGAATAATTTTGATCGAAATTATATTTATAACCTCCGATTTTTTTAAGTTCGGCTATTAGTTCTTTATTATAAGGCGATCTGATTTTTATAATATCATCTCTCAAGGCATAAACGTATCGTATCATTTTACCGCCTCCTTATAAATAAGCAAGGGGCTTTTCAACAATTTATAATGAAATTTCTTGAAAAACCCCTTATATTTTTATTATTACAAAGATATATATTTTAATAGAATCCGAAGAATCTTGCCACCGCCGGGCCCGCGCCCGACATATTAAGCGCTACCGGCACCATTAAAACAGCCAGCAGATTGAGCCTTCTTGAGTGCCACATATTCGGAACCAGGCCGAGGGCCGTGGCTACGCAAAGCAGAACGAACCCCTGCCAATGAGTGATCTGGATGGTAAGCACTATTAACAGCGCGCAGCCGACAGCCGAAAACCAGTTATAATCAATTTTTTCAACCAGGTTGGCGCATAGTTTCGAAAACCATCCGATAAGCAGGAACGATACCGCGCCGGTAAGCGCGATAATTCCGGATATGAGAAAAAACTGCTCGGGAGTTTCGGGCACGAAGAAAAGGCTGATATTAATTGCCGCACCGCCTCTTCTCATAAAAACGCCCGGCATGAAAAACAGCATAAGCGCGCCGACGTAGTATAAAACGCGTCCGACGCCGCCGCCGATCAAAAACTGGCGCTCGCCGGAAGTGACGGTAAGATGGCCGGTGCATAAAAGCGCAGGCCCGGGCGTCATGCCGGGAACAAGAGCGGCGAACATTCCGGCCAGGAACCCGGACGCGCTGCCACGCATAACGTCGTGAGGAGCGGATTCTACAGAAGAGCAAATATGCTGTTTAGGCACTTTTACTCTGGTGATAAAGGTCATAATTTGTGACGGCACCGCGAACAGGCCGACGAAAAGAGGCATCAGCGACTGGAACGCGTTTTCAACGGGAACGATAGTGCGGTAAAAAACGAACATACCGAGTATGCCTGCCACGATAAAAGTGAAATAGCCCATTAAAAGCTGAACCCAGCCATCCCAGAACTTCTGCCATCCGGTTTTACCAACGCCGTGGTCCTTAGGCCATTCGGTCATAAGTATAAAAAACATAACCATACCGACTAGCCAGTAGCCGTGCGGCTGTATGATGGCCCGCGCCAGCGAGAAAAAGGACGGAATAAGCGGAAAGAAAAGCGTTATGATAAAAATTGCGATAAGGCTTCCGAGTGCGCCGAGCATAACTGCTTCATGCGCGCGGCCTTCTAAGAGGAATCTTTCGTGCGGAAGCATGATCGAGCGGAAGCTTTCGTCGTTGGGCTGAAAATATTGCGATGAAACGGTAAAAAGCATTGAAAACCCGACGACCATGCCAAGCATAAAACCGGTCAGAACGATAGGATGAAGGTTTGTAAAAAGGTCTGCCGCCGTAAAAGCGAAAAGCATCGTAAGCGCGATGACGTTATAGATATGAAGGCCGGGAATGATCGAAGCCGCCATGGCAATAACTACGCCGACGAGCGAAGCGACTATTGAATATATTACGATGGATGTTTCCATAGATTAAAAAGCCCTCCCTTTGCTGGCTTAATTTAAGACGACTACGGATTCCGGTTCGTCTTCGTTAACTTTAATTTCCCAGTAACCGCCGCGTTCATAAAAAACGAACATGCCGCTTACGGATACTTTCTGGCCTTCTTTATATTTAGACGGATCCACGCCGAATACGAGAATTGTGACGGCTGCATCGGCCGGGTCGTTGATCTCGATTATGAGATTGCCGCGTTTCGATTTTATGACGGCTTCTTTAATTTTAATTTTTTTATTTTTGAAATTATCGGGCGCGGCGAGAAGCGCTTTAACGTCAGCTTCTACGGCGGCGAATTCGCTGGATTTATCTACGACCTTTAATAATTCAGCCGTGCCGAGGCTGAGCGTGCGATAGCCTTTGCCTGCGAAGAGAGTGGCCGAAACGTCGATTATATCGCCGCGGGCCGGTAACAGGCCTTTTTCTTTAAGTTCCCTCGCCACTTCGCCTTCGGCTTTGAGTTTGATGCGGCCTTCGTAATCGTCGCCGCCGCCGTCTTTTGAATCTTCGAGGTCGAGCTGTATGGTAACGCGTTTTTCGTATTTATCTTTGAATTCGCTCAGGTAGCGCACTTTAGCCAGTACGCGCACATGCTGGAAATTCATGGATTCGCCGAGAGCCGAGATAGGCGTGTATTGCGGCTTAAGATTAACGGCTATGGCAAAATAAACTATAGCGGCCGCAAATAATATTATAGTAGATAAGTTCATGGCCCTGACGGTTATTCTTTCGCGCGGCGAGGTGAGAGTGCAGCAGTAAGCGCACCTTTTTTTGCGCTCCGGGTTCGCCCGCCCGCAACTGGGGCATTTATCCGCAATATCGGCGACGGATGCGGCGTCAGCTTCCGTTTCGGTTATTTGCATCTGCTTGATCGATTGATTATTCAATGCCATCCTCCAATTTATATCGTAACTTTAATCTGGTTAATATCGAAAATATCCGTTAGAATTACATTATATTGTCTTTTTTAACGGTTTCTTCGCTGGTTTTAACGATACTTTCCACAGCCGGAAGCATTATCACGAAATGTTTATCGTCTTTTCTGCCGCGCAATTCAAGAGCCCCGCTGACGGTAATAAAATCGCCGGCGCGCGGCGCGGCGGTCCATTCGCCGGATTCGTCTTTAACGAGTTTGCTCGCCTGCAGGACGCTCAGCGGAAGAACGGCCGTGATCTGGTTTTCGGAAGTAGCGGAATCGAGCGTGATATTAATTTCGTATTTGGAGTTTGCGACCGAATCGACGCGGCCGGACACTTTAACGATATCGCCGCGTTTGAATTTATCTCCCGCGTTATCGTTGACGGCTTTAATGGGCGAGGCCGTTTCCGGCGTTTTTCTATCGATATCGATGCCCTTTTCGGAGCCGAGTATGAGAAAGCCGCCCTTGCCTTTGTACTGGAAGCTCGCGCGCAATTTAACTTTATCGCCGAAAGCGGGAAGCTTTTTAGCCTCTACGAGTTCGCGCGTGGCGTCGTCGTAGCAGCGCACAAGCATGAGCGCGGTTCCGTCGTCGATTTCGAATTCGATCGAGCCGCCGCCGTCTTCGCCTTTATTTGTAGCGGCGTAATAGCGCAGCGGGCCGTTTACGACGGCAGCGGTTGTTATTTGGGCGAAGTTACTGCGCTTGGTGAGCGTATCGAGCTTTACTTCGGGGTTTCCGTAATTGAGGCCGATGTAGTGAAGGACGAAGAGCCCGAGGACCGAAATGATCGGAGTGAGGTATTTGATCAGGCGGACGATCGGCCTTTTAGGATTGAAACTACGGCAGAAAGGGCACACTTCGAGCGCGCCGACATAACGGCCGCAGGCTTTACAGTGCGTTTCCTCGTAATTTTGACTCATGACGATTTTTTCGACTTCTGGGTTAAGTTTAATAACATACCACCCGCTTTACAATTTCGTTATATAAAGTAAAAATTAATTATTATAGTTATTATTTTATGTTTGGATAGATTATATCAAAAATGGAATATGGTGTCAAATTAATAATGTTATTAAAACATTATCTTTAAATTACCTTTTGAGTCTGATTTTCGGCCTCATATCCTGGTTGGGCGCGCTGCTGATATCGCTCGCCTGCTCCATGAGCGTCTTATGCGGGCCGCCTTCGATATCGCGGAATTTTATGAAACCCTCGTTCATAAGTTTTTTGAGAAGCGCTTCGATTCGGCTGAACCTGTATGCGTTGGTGCTTTCTTTAAAGCCCAGTTCAAAGAACCTGTTTTCTTCGATGAAGAAGAAGTACTGGACGCACGGCGATTTTCCTTCCGGCGCGTCGCGGTTTTTATCGAGATGAAGGCTCAATATGTCTATTTTAGGAAGGTGTATGGGATCTTTATTGAGCGATTCGGCCAGATGCGCCATCTGGTTATATAATTCTTTAGAATCGCCCCAGTCTTTGCTCAGAATCATCGCGCAGTCCAGATCGTACTCGATGTCGCCGGAGCCTTTGCAGTGGTACAGGCCGGGCCTTTCGTCGTCGTTTTCGGTGATTTCGATCATACATCCTTCTTTATTGAGCGACGAAATGATTATAAGCGGGCAGTTGAGTTCGATAGTGAGGCGCTTGAGATCTGTGGATATTTCTTCGACCCTGAACTTTTCGGAATCGTAATTTCTGGCTATCGGCATTTTCTGGATGTAGTCGCACACGATGAGCACTTCGTCGGTCTGATGGTCCTGCATGGCGTTATAGGCATGGGCCTTGATCCTGTCGACGGTGTCTTCTTTAGTGCCTTCTATAACGTAGAGGCAGTCCATGTATTGTTCCATTTTGACCCAGCCCTGCGCGAATTTCATATCGTTTTCCGGAACGCCTTTAATGCGGCGGCGCTGGAGCGTATCGGGATTGATGCGCGTTTCTTTTGCAAGAAGCCTGTAGGTGAGGTTTTTTTTCGTCTGTTCCCACGTGAAGAACAGGACGGGTTTTTTACTGTTGGCCGCGACTAGCGTGGCCAGCTCGAGCGTAAAGTTTGTTTTACCGCGGCGGGGCGCGCCGGCGATGCCATATAAAAATCCGCGCCTGAGGCCCGAAATAGCGCTGCTCAGATCGTTGAACGGCTTCAGCGAGTAACCCAGACAGTCTTTTTCGCCCTCGACTTCGCGCAGATTGATGTCCTGCGCGATTTCTATCATTTGCGCCTTGATGAGCTGGATTTCTTTTTTAGACTGCGCCCTCTGGATATCCCTTATTTCTTTGGTTATTTCGCTGGAAAAATCGATAAAGCTCATTTTACCTTCTTTATCGGCGCCTTTCAGGAAGTTGTTTATGCGGTGGGTGATTTCGCGCAGCTGGTTTTTAGAGCTTTCCTCGCGCAGTATTTTAAGGTAGGCCATGACCTGCGAAAGCTGAGGCACTTTGGATTTGGTGACCATATCGAAAAATCTTTTCATATTATCGTCGAAAAGCTTGTTCTGTTCGAGCTTGTTTCTGATGATAATGGCGTCAACGACTTTTTCGCGTCCCACTCCGGCGTAAACGTCCTGTATCATCCTGAATATATGTTTTGAATATATGTTGCGCAGCATTTTATCGTTAAAGCCTTCGTTGAGCACCTTGCCGAGCATGTACTGGTCGTTTATAAAGCCGTTGAGTATGGTAATTTCTATTTCTTCGTTAAGGTCGGACGAGGCGGATTCATAGGCTGAAGCGGGTTCGGCGGCGGCCGAAGGCTCGGGTTTATGTTCGGCGTAGCGCGGCTCGGCGGACGGGCCGCTCTTTTCCCGCACAGGCCTCAGCGGCTCGGTACGGGCGTTCTGGAATATGGAGAACGCGCATTTGCCGCAAATGCCGGTAAAATTACTTTCGGGTATGCCCGCTCCGCATTTTTTGCAATTCATCTTATTTAACCTCCGCTAATTTTATATAGTTATGGCAGGCCGCGAAGCGTTCCGGCTCTATTTCAACGAGAGGCGGACGTTTTTTAAGGCAGATATCGGTTTTATATTCGCAGCGCGGGTTGAAGTAGCAATAATCGCCCGAAGTTTCAACTTCGTTTTTATCGGCTATGGAAAGGTCGGAAACTTCTTTATGCGTAAGTTCGTTGCTTTCGAATTTTTTCAAAAATTTTTCTCTGGACCGTTCGTCGAAGGTGAGTATGGATTCTTTTAATAATTTAGAGTACGGATGGTATTGTTTTTCAAAAAATCTTTCGCCGGGCGCGAGCTCCATGACCCTCCCCATATAAAGCACCATCACCCTGTCGCTGATATGGTTTATTACCGAAAGATTATGCGAAATAAAAATATAAGTCAGGCCGAACTCGGCCTGCAGGTCGCGCATAAGGTTTAAAACCTGCGCCTGCACGGAAACATCCAGCGCCGAAACGGGCTCGTCGGCGACTATAATTTCGGGATTGAGCGCGAGGGCGCGCGCTATGCCGATGCGCTGCTTCTGCCCGCCGGAAAATTCGTGCGGATAGCGATCCGCCATTTCGGCTGAAATTCCGACTTTTTCGAGCAGGCCGTAAACGAATTCGAGGCGCGCGGCTTTATCGGGGTATATGCCGTGCACTATAAGCGGCTCTTCGACGATTTGATAGGCGCGCCATTTGGGGTCGAGGCTCAGGTTCGGATCCTGGAATATCATCTGGAATTTGCGCCTGTATTTAAAAAGATCGGCCCTGGCGCCTATGCGGAAAAAATCCACCGGCGCGGGACCGCCGGAATTAGCGGCGCCGTTTTCGCCGGCGGCGCGTTCGGCGGCCGGCGGGTGATACCAGAGGTTGCCGCGCGCCGGCTCGATAAGCCTCATTATGGTTTTTCCCAGCGTCGATTTCCCGCATCCGGACTCGCCGACGACGCCGAGCGTTTCGCCGCGCGAAATTTTAAAGCTTACGCCGTCGACCGCCTTTTTATAGCCGTAAAGCTTTTGAAACAGGCCGCGGCGCATAGGAAAATATGTTTTAATATCGCAGGCTTCGAGGATGGTGTTAGTTTCTGGCGGCATACATATTACCCGTTGAATATTCTAAATTTATAGTTTTCCCGACGCGAAAAAAGCCGGAGCCGTAAACAGCCGCAGAAAGGTCTTTTGCGCGGCCGGGGCGGCTATATAATTTCCTTGAAAATTTCAGGCTTGGGCGACGGTATTACGACTGAGTTTACCAGAAGACCTTTTTCGCCGATAATCCTGGCCGCCGCTTCCACGGCCTCGCGCACGTTTGAAACCGAGCCGGTCATGGTGCAGTAGGCTTTTCCGCCGAGGGCCATGGCGAGCCTTATTTCTATAAGCTCGATATTGGCGGCTTTAACGGCCGCGTCGGCGCCTTCGATAAGAGACGCCACCGAAAAGGCTTCTACGATGCCGAGCGCGTCGGGCTTAGTGAAATCGCAGGCGCCTTTGATCGCCTTAAAAACCGATTCGTGGACGTTGGGTATCACGAAAGAGTCTATCAGCGTGTGCGCGGCCGCTTCGATTCCGGCTTCTACGGACGATTTGACAGCCGCCACTTCGCCGCCCACCAGGGCCACGAACTTGCCGGAACATATAGTTCTGAGCAGTAATAATTCGGTATTCGCGGCTTTTACCATGGTATCGCCAATAAGAAATCCCATGGCGACCGACGACGATTCTATTATTCCAATCGCTCTGCTAGTCATAATTTTTACATTCCCCCGTTTATAATAATCGCGTCGGCGGTTACGGCGGAAACTTTTCCGTCGATCGACGCGTGTATGTCGGCGCCGAGTTTATTCGCGGCGGCCGAAGCGATAAGCTGCCCTTTTTTTACGAGCTCGCCGGCCGAAACCGCCGGGGCCGAAGGCTGGCCTATATGCTGGCGCAGCTTGATCACTACCGATTTCGGCCTGACTTCGACCGGGTCGAAATCCGCGTGGTCGCTGTATCCGGCGAGGCCTATTTTAGCTATAAGCTTTTTGATGGGCACTTTTCTGTATTGCGCCATGGGATGGGCTTTTATATTTTCCTTGCGGACTTCGAATTTAACGGATGCGGCCGCGGCGTCGCGTTTGACGGTAGCGCACATGAAGTTCGGCAGAAGCTCTTCGGGGCATGAATAGAACCCGCACAGGCCGCATTCTACACAATTGGCGGCCCATTTAGTTATGAGCGGCTCGTTTTGGGAGCTCATCAGAAGCGTGCGCATAACGCGGTGCGGCTCGATCTGATGGCCTACGAGGTAGCGCGGGCAGAATTCGGTGCAGTAGGAGCACTGATCGCACGCGGATTTGCCTACTTTTCTGAACTGTTGAGACTTTTGAGTTTTACGCAGTATAAATTTATGATTGGCCGAAAGCACTATATAACCCGAAGACGTTTTAGTGACGGGAGTTTCGGGGTCATAAACCACTTCGCTCATCATGGCGCCGCCCGACATAAAAACCGGATCGGGAACGAGGATTTTTCCCGCGTAGCCGATGATATCGGAAATTCTGGCGCCTATGGGCACTTTGAGCGTTACCGGCCGTTCCACTTCTCCGGCTATGGTTAAAAATTTATCGGTAACGGGCGCCGACGTTTTATATGCCATGAAAATGTTATAGAAGGTTTCGACGTTTGAAACTATCGCGCCGACATTGAGCGGTATTCCGCCAGGCGGAACGACGCGTCCGAGCACGTCGTTGACCATGACCACTTCGTCGCCAGAAGGATAATAATCGCCGAGAACGTGTATTTTGATTTTGCCTTCGAGTTTATTGGCCGCTATCAAAGCGTTGAATTTTTCGATGGCCTCTTTATTTTTTCCTTTGAGGGCGATAATTCCGCGTTCCGCGGAAGCGTTAGCCACGGCGAGAAGCAGCCCACCCATAACTTCGTCGGGAAATTTTTTCATGAGCTCTTTATCTTTGCACAGAAGCGGTTCGCATTCGGCGCCGTTTATAATAACGGTATCGACCCTGGCGTTCATTTTAACGTGCGTGGGAAAACCGGCGCCGCCGGCTCCGACGATACCGGCGTTTTTGATTATATCGATTAAATTCATAAAAACAGACCTCGATTAAGATAAAAATTAATT
>MWBZ01000129.1 GCA_002069765.1 bacterium ADurb.Bin243 | reverse complement strand
GCTTTAAAAGCATCTGCCTGGAAAGCGAAGAAACCGAAAAATCGGCCCCGCCGCCGTTCGAAGAAACGGCCTGAGAATCGTCGAGGCTTTTTGACGCCAGCTCGTCGGCGAGCAGCGGCCCGATAAAATTAAAGTACAACCTTAAGCGTTCTTCAACAATAAGTTTATGCTCGTTAATTCTGTCGGTTATTTTTTTAGATTTTTTGCTGAAATTTTTCCTGAGCAGATGAGTGATTGCGTTAAGATTCGAAAATATCTTGCCGTACGACAGGCTGACCGAAAAGCTGCTCTGCGTTATATCGGCTATATGATGGGCTTCATCGAAAATTACCTTGGAATGCTCTGGAACCGGATTCTGGAATTTCTGCCTCGCCGCGTTCTCCTCTTCTTCGCCGCCGTCGTCCCGCGTGCCGGCCTGCCCGGCTTCAACCATTAGGCAGGCGAGGTACAGCGAATGGTTCACTACTACGATATTGGATTTCTGGGCCGCGCCTATTGCGTTAAAATAGTTGCATTCTTTGAAATATGAGCACCTGGCGTTAACGCATTCTACGCTGTTGCAGCATAGCATGCGCTGAAATTGATAATCGCCTGAAACTTCGTGCGACAGCTCGTCGAACTCGCATATTCCTTCGCGGTCTATGAGGGCGACCGCGTCGAGGTAACTTTCGGTCCTCAATTTTATTTTTTCGGCCATTCCGAAGTCCGTAAATAAATCGAGGGGTATTCCGTTGGTTTTGATATCAAAGAGCTTCTTGACGCAGATATAATTGTTTTTCCCCTTTAAAACCTTATAAGTAAAATCCAGTCCGTAGCGTTTTGAAATTACAGGCAAGTCGTAATTTTTGAGCTGGTCCTGCAGGGTTTTGGTATTGGTGGATATTACCACTTTGCCGCCGGCCTTTTTTGCATAGAGCGCGGCGGGTATTATATAAGCATAGCTTTTGCCGATCCCGCAAGGCGCCTCGATAAGCGAGTGAAACCCCTTAAGAAGCGAGTGGTATGTTAAAGAAGCCATCTCGGCCTGCCCTCCGCGCAATTCGTAGCCGGCAAGGTTTGCCGCGATAACCGAATTTTCATCAAAAAACGCGGATATTTCTGGATAATGCGGTATTTTTATATTACTTATCATTTTCTAAAGCCTTTTCCGCTTCTTTTTTTATTTCCATTATTGCGGCGTTTTCCTCGCCGGTAAGCGAAGATGCGCTTTTAGCGTAACTTTCGATTTTTTCTTTGCACAGCGCGTACAATTTCAAACGGGAATAAGTCAGCGAACTCATTAGAAGCCCTGCCGTTTTAATTTTGACGATCTCTTCGGACCTGACCTTCAACAAATAATCGAGTTTTCGGGCCTCTTCGCCTGAAAGGCTTTTAAAAACCGCCGGTTGCTTGAGCCGCTCGAGCGTTTCAAATGCGTAATCGGGAAAATAAGCGAATAGCGATTCCGCGCGGGACATATAGTCTGAAGCCGTACAGCGAACGATTTCATATTTCATTATTTCAAAACGGACCGGGTCGAAAGCATATAGCGAGCCGCCGCCAGGGCCCTGAACGCAGCATACCCCTCTCAAAATTCTTTCGCTTGCCATCAAAGCGCCGCCGAGGTCGCGGGTTATTATCCAGGAGCCGCTTTTCAATTTGAGCGAAGCGGCGTTCGAGTCTTTTCCGTAATATGATATCATAAAACTCGAGCACGAATCAAGATAATATACGTATAAATCCTGGGGCTTGTTAATTTCAAGCGTCATAATCGCCTTTTCTTCTAACTTTTCGATGTCGAGAACGAATAATTTCAGTCTAAGCGAAGCTTCTCCGGTAGCACTATCGAGGCCGGCATGCTTGAAATAATAAAAATATCTGCACTCCATTTTCGTGTCGATGGAATATTTTATCAGTTCCGATGAAAAAGAAGCGAAACCGAGGTCACCGCCTCGTAAAAACGCTTTTTCAGTCTTAAAAAGCACTTTTTGATCGGCGATGTTCACTATTTCTAAAAGGCCTGAATTTTCATTTTTAGCCTCGGGCGTAAAACGAGCCAGATGGTTCCCGCCCGCGGAGACCATAAAAATATTTCCGAATTCTTTCTTTTGAAAATAAGCGGGCATGAATCTCGATTTTAAAGCGCCGTTCGTAACGGGCGCAAGCTGATATTTGCCCGCTTTTTTCAATACGGCCGCGTGCTGCTTGTTATATACATTAAAAGCGCCGGCAAGCTCCATACTTTGATTGTTATCCAGCATGGCGTATTTTTTAAATGCCGCGGGCGCCATAAGATCGACTTCGTAAAAATTGAGGTCCGAACAATATGCGTAAAGCGCACGGCGTCCTTTTTCCTCGCTTAAAATACAGGAAACGGGAAACGAATTCTTAAACTTTATAACGGGCGTCTTAACGATTTTAACGATGTTCCCGGCGCCCTGCCTGGCCGTGAAATCTATTGTATAATCGGCTTCCTCACGGCTTTTAACGGCCTGCTGATAGGCGTCGCCCTGGCCGAACTTACTCATCTCGGATTTAAGGTACTTTATTTCAGCTTCGAAATTCGACGATGCTATGACGCGGTTTAAAATCCTGGACGCATCTTCGAATAAACCGTTTTTAACGAGCGATTTCGCCATTTCAATTTTTTCGGTATCGGTTAAATTGACCGCGGGGTTATCGTTGATATATTTCAATAACTGCGCGCATCGCAGTCTGGACACCGAACTAAAAAGGTTGAAATAAATAAATGCGTATTCAGAAGCGCCGGCCGCTATTATATTTTTTATTTTAAGCAGATGCTTTTGCGACTGCGAATTCGAATTTTTAATATAATAGTAATATTTTGCGAGCAAAAGATTTATGCGCGAGGCGGCTGAGTCGTCGATAGATTTTTGCGCAAGCTCACGCAAGGCTTCGGTTTCGAACTCGGAATAATTTGCGCGGGCCAGCTTTTTTTCCAGGAGCGAAACGTCGGGCTTATAAACTTCTGCGGCGCTCACTTCGGCAGTGCCTTTAGTTTCGCCCGCAACGGCGGCCAGGACTATTTCCACGCCGGCGGTTTCTTTTGAAACGGCGGTTTCGGAAGTCGCCGGGGCGCCGTGAGAAACCGCGGCTGCAACTTCGGAAGTGGCTGCTACGCTTACGGCCGCCGGCGGCGAAACCGGTTTAAGGGTAGTCTGAGCCGCCGGCTGCTGTTTTAAAATAACCGAAGCCGTTTTTTCAGAGCCGGGATGGCCGCGATGCGTAGCCGCGGGCTCCGGTTGGGCTAAATGGCTTTTATTTGCAGATGCGGCGGCAGCCGGCCGCTCTTGAACGGGGACCGGACCGTGAGCTGTAGTACCTTCTTTAACGGCCTTTTCGCTTTTTTTTATTTCAGGCTCCGGACGGACGATTTCATTTTTAATACCGGAAGAAATGTAACTGTATAGATAAATACCGCACCCCGCACCGGCTAAAATTATAATAAATATAGACGCCCAGATAACGCGGTTATAAAACCTCACATTCGCCGAAGTGCGGTTTATCTGGTCGAAGTCTATTTCTCCGTTATTTATATTGCGATTATCGTTATCGTCGTCATTAAAATTCATTATCTGAACGGCCGCCTTATTTTTTGTTGAATTATATCAAAAAATGCTCGCATTTTCAAGTAATTAATTGCCAAAATATTATTATGAGCAAATATTATCAGGCCCCTTGACAAACCATTTTACCTTTCGTATAATTAAAGTAGGGAAATAATTACTTAATTTTTAACTTCTAACCGCCCTATTTTGAGAATTATATAAATATATATTAATTATTTTTTTGAAAGGAAGTGGGGATCATGTTTAATAAAAGATTCAAAGCTTTAGCCTTAATGATGAGTTTAGTTTTCATGTTCACGTTATCCGCCCCGGCTCCAGCTCACGCCGGCTTGATCGATTCAATAACAAGCACCGTTTCCAGCGCTTATGACGCCGCTAAAAAGGCAGTAGGAGGCGCGGTCGATACTGCTAAATCCATAGCCGGAAAAGTTATAGACACAACTAAAGATGTGGCCGCCAACGTCAAAGATGCCGTTGTAAATACCGCAAAAACAGTTTACGAAACCGCTAAATCCGCCATAAAAGGCGTTGTAACCGCGGTTACCGGAGCCGGCAAGCAGGCCGCCAGCGCGGTAAAAGACGGCGCTAATGCGGTAAAAGACGGCGCCGGAAAAGCAGTAGAAATGGCAAAAGATCTTCCTGACAACGTATCACAGGAAATTACCGAAGCGGTAAATAACGTAAAAGATTTTATCGCCGGCAAGAAGCAGGATTTTGAAAGCTTCAAAAAAGTCGTAGCCGAATTCAAAGATCAGGGCATAGATATCTTGAAAAAGGCCGCTGAAGAAGGCGAAGAAAAACTCGCTCACCCGATTATCGCCAGAATTCAAGAAGATGCAAAAAAGGCCCACGACAAAGCTAAACAGCTTGTAACCGATTTCAGCGCGGCATTAAAAACCGCGACCAAAGGCGCGGACCTCGCAAAAGACACCATAGGCCCGCTCATAGACAAAGACAAAAATTCCATACTTATAGCTTCAAATTTATTAGAGCTTAAAAGCGCCGACGAAAGCAAGAGCCTTTCTACAAGTTTCAGCATGGGCGGCGTCAAATGGGACACTAAAAAAGATATTAAAGGCCACGCCGAAGGCGATATCTCAGCGCACGAACTTCTTCTTTCCGCCGACGCTCATTTAGGCCCCCGTTTCTCGGCTGAAGGCAACGCCGAATTCTTCGGCGGCAACCTCAAAATGAGCGGCAGCACCGATAACACTCTCGGCGCATGGGCGCGCGGCACCGGCAACGCCAAGTTCATGAAAGACGGCGCCTTAATAGACGCAAAAGCAGAAGCAATGGTTGGCGTAGGCTTTAAATCAGAAAACGAAGGGCAGATCGTAACTCAAATAGGCGGCGGATACGGCACAAAAACTTCCGGCCGCGTAGACGTGCTTGCCGGCGCAGAAGCCAGCGCCGAAGGAAAAGCTTATGCGGGCAAAAACGGCATAGAGCTCAGCGGTAAAGCCGAAGCTCGCTGCGGCGCATGGGTAGAAGGCAGCGCAAACCATGCGGTTCAATATAAAGGTAACGACCTTTTCGGCGTTGGCGTAGGCGGCGGCGTAGGCGCGGGCCTTGGCGCAGGCGTAGAAGGCGGTTTCTCGTTTAAGGCAAATAAAGTCGGGTTCAAAGACGTCGGATTCACTCTCGGCCCCGTAAAAGTAAAAGGCACTTTCTATGTAAATCCCGTCGGCATGGCTGAAATGGCCATCGACAAAGGCAAAGAGGCCGTTCAAAAAGTACATGAAGTCGCAGATAAAGGCAAAGAGCTCCTCGGCAAAGTGGGTAACGCTCTCACCTTCTGGGACTAGTTAATTAAAGACTTTTAAAAAGTTATAAATAAAAAAACCGCCGTCCCGTTTATACCGGCCGGCGGTTTTTTTATATTAAAATGCTTTTAATTATTTCTTTGTAATATCTTATGGGTAAAATATTTATAATAAGTTAAGAGTTCAGAGTGGAGTACTAAACAAAAAAGAGACTTTATTTTTTAAAGTTTGTTTTCAAGTTCTATCATTTCTTCGCGCTTGACCGCGTTATACTCTATAGACCTGTCGATCCAGTCGCGGCCGTTAAACTCCAGGTATTGATCTTCTCCGGGATTGAATTCTTTATATAGATAAGGGAATTTTTCCAGAAACCATTTACCGCGCCATAGATCGCATACCTTCCACTCGATGCCGTCTTTTACGATCATAAGGTATGTTATTAGCTTGTTTACGCTTAAATTATCGCTTCCCGCGTTATTGAACATCTCGATCGTGTATTTAACGCATGCAATACGGCTTTTAATAACCACGTCGTTTACTTTGAAGTCGCGTACGACTACTTTGAGTTCTTTTTGCGTAATGTCTTTAATAAACTTCATCTTATTGCCGGTGATTTTATACTGCATCGCCGACATCATTTCATACATCTGCGAATAATTTTTGTCCTTGCGCGCTTTTAAAAACGCCATCGCGCTGTACATTATCCTTAATTTAAGGGCCTCTTCGGGCTTTTTATTCTGGAGAAATTCGCACATTTTTTCGCATTCGATAAGCGCGCTGTCTTCCCATTGCTGGTCCAGCTGCATTTCGGTTCCGGTATAGCTTAAAACGTCCGGATATTGCGAACAGTAAAATATGAATTTGTCGGCTATAAAATCCGGCGGAATAACGCTCCATTTATCTTCTTCTTTTACGAAAAATATAAAATTCTTCTTTTTTTCCAGCACCGTATTGAATCCGCCGAGCGCAGTTTTAAGCGGCTGCTTGAGCTCTTTTTCATAAATAACGTCAAAAAGGGCCACACCGTAATTTTCCTTTTCTTTAAAACGGATAGTGTTTATTTTTACATCGCGCGAAACGCCGGTAACTTCTTCATTGAGAAGTTTTCCCATATGCGCCGAATAATCGGCGGGCGTTATGGATTTTTTGCATGCGGCCGTAAAATATATGTAGGCTTCATCGTAATTTTTTTCGAGGTATAACATCTTTAAAAACTGCATCAGCTCTTCAGGAACATCCGAAACTTTGGCGTAAACCTTTTTCTTGGTTTCAAGAAAAGGCGAGACGGCAAGGCTGGTATCGTTTTTGACTCCCTCGCCCTGCAGGATCTTTTCTATGCATCCTTTAAGCAGCACTCGGGCCTTTACATGATTCGGATCTAATGTAAGGACGTCTTCGCATGCCTTTTTCGCTTCTACATAACGGTTTCCCGCTTTGTACAGCATCAGCGCCAGATTATAACGAAATTCGGGGTTTTTGGGTTCAGCTTCCAGAGCACGATACATTTTGTCCAGGGCTTTTTCAAGCTGATTGCTGTTGAAAAGCTCGATCGCCTCGTTATTAAAATCGCTCGCGATTAAAGGACTGCCATAAGGCGCTAAAACGCAAAGTCCCGCGATTAAAAACAACGGCAAAAGCGAGGCTATGACGAATGATTTAAATGAATTCAACTCTTTTACAGACGGTTTTAATACATTATGATTCATAATCATTTACCTCCATGCAATTTTGAAAGCGTTTCAAGTACTTCCTGGTCGCCGGCATTTATTTTATAAGCGCTGTTGAGATATTCTATCGATTTTGAGTTTTCATTTAATTTATAATAAAGAAGCCCGAGGTTTTTATGCGCCGAAAAACAGTCCGGATAAACCTCGATCGCTTTTTTATAATTGGATATCGCCTGCGGATATTCGTCGAGCCCTTCATGGCCGACGCCGAGGGCAAGATAATACTGATATTTATCGCGCCCGCCGAAATATTTTTCGCCTTCGGAAAAGACTCTTACGACCGAATAAAAATCCTGCATTTCAAGAGCTATCTTTAAAAAAGCGAAATATGACTCATGCTTTTCCGGAGCGAGAAACAGCGCGACCTGCACTTCGTTTATGGCTTCGTAGAGAAGCTTTTCATTATAAAGCTTTTCGGCTTTCATAAGATGTATATACCATAACGCCGGATTCTTTTCAGTGGCTTTTTTAAAATTTTGGCGGGCCAGATCGTTCATTTTAAGTTTGTAATAAGCTCGCGCCAGGCTCTCATAGGTGTTTTCATCCGCCTGGTTCAGCTCGAAATATTTCTTTAGATAAAGCTTATCGCTTTTCTGCATAGCCAGAAGCGAATTGGTTATCTGTTCGGAATTTTGAGAGTAATAGTTTATAGGCGCGGAAAATTCTAATATTTGATGCTCATTCGTATTAATCTTTATATCCGGATACTTCGCGGATAATCCAGTAAGAGTTTCGCTATCGAGAACCTGGTGAGCGAGCAAAGCTTCGGTCGAAAAAATTTCGATAAGGTTAAGCTGGCTTCTGACTTCAGGCGTATCGAACCTCTTTTTAATTACGTTAAAATCGAATTCATAATCGGATTTTGTGCCTATTATAAGCGCATCGCCCCATGAACTATACCAGAGAGTGGCGTTTGGAAAAGCTTTCTGGAAAGTAACCAGAATCCTTATAAAATCCTGTCTGGACATCGAATAAAGCTGGAGCCACTGGCACATCAGCCCGTCTTTTGATAATTTCGTGCGGCAGCGCTCGAAATGCTCATAAGTGAACAAAGACGCAATGCCGCATATCCACGGGTTTGAAGGCTCTGAAATTATGACGTCGTATTCGGTTTTAGCCGTTTTCATGTGAGTAAGAGCGTCTTCTTCTATTATGTTAAAATTGGGCATGCCATAGTCGAGCCCGCTTATTTTATTAAAAAAACGGGCGCCTTCGATTACGTTGGGATTGATTTCAACGCAGTCAAGCCGCTGCGGCTTATATTTCATTACCGCCCCCGCGGTAACGCCCGCTCCGAGCCCTATAACCGCCACTTTAGAGTTGCGCCTCGCGAGCATCATAGGCAGGTGCGCCAGCAGGACCTGCGTGTTCATATCGTACCATCCGGTCGACGCGTCGGTCTTGCCGTTGATTTTAAGATACACGACCTCGTGCTTTGAATATATGCCGACCGTCGAATCCACGCCTTCGGCCAGATATACTCTTTTTTCCTTTTTGATATGATTGACGATCTCTTTGACGCTCTTGCCTACGAATTTATCGGGATGATAGTGAACGCCGGAAGCTATTATATCCATGTCCAGGCGGCCGCAGAACGCGAAAATAGCGCCGTAACATGCCGTCAAAATGAAAATCCTTATAATTTTAATGCGCTTGCCGCTTTCGGAAGCTATCACCAAAATAGCGCCAGTTACAAGATACAGTAATGAAATCGTTATAATGGAATTCTGCAGGCCGAGATATTTTATCAATATAAAAGGCGCGGCGATAGAGCCTAAAACCGAACCGACGGTATTGAAAAAATACAAATTGGCCACGTCGCATCCTATCGTGGCTTCGCGCGCCCTGATAGAGCCGAGGGCGCAAGTGAAGGCGTAACCGGAAAGCGTGGCCGGAAGCAGCAGAATCATCAGGCAAAGCAAATATTGCACCATCATGAATGAAGAAAAATCAGCGTGATATGCGCCGAATATTTTGATAAAAATAAAAGGCGCGGCCGCAAGCAGGGGAATCGTAACGATGCTCGCTATGGCCAGAAGCATCATCACAACGCCAAAAGCCGCCATGCGAGGCGATTTTTTTATAAGAAGAGGGATCAGAATCGAGCCGGCGGGAATGCCGCAAATATAAGCCATTAAAATTATAGAAAACGCGTATGTGGAAGTTCCTATTATAAGAACCAGAAGCCGCGCGAGAACGATTTCAAGCGCCAGCGCGCAAAAGCCGGTCACAAAAAAACCGGCGAGGTTTATGAAAAGATATAGCGCCGGCCGGCCGGATGCGCCTTCGGCGGTATTTTTCAACGCAGGCCGCCTCGGCGCGCCCGTTTCGGCGGGGACGGTTTCGTCCTCCCCCTTAACGGCTTTCGAGCTTATAAAAAAAGCTAGCGCCGCGACTATAAAATTTCCGGCGACGGCGATAAGCGTAGTAACGGTATTGCCGAACATGAAAATAAGATAAAACCCCGCCAGAAATATTCCGAAAACTCCGCCCAGAGCGTTGATTCCGTATAAAAGGCTGACGGCGAATTCCTTATTGGCCGGCCTGAATATCCTGACATACGCCGTAGAAACGAAAGGGAGCGTCGCGCCCATAAGAAGTGTTGGAACAATCAGGACGGCTATAACGAATGCGAATTTTGAAACTATCGTGGAAAGCGAAACTCCGGCGGCGTCTATCGAGCCTGAAAAAAACATGAATAAAAGAGCGTATGCGCCGATGAGCAATTCAAAAATAGCGTAGTATTTAAGCGGCGAAGCAACGCGGTCCGCGTAGCGCCCCGGCATATATGCGCCTATGGCGAGGCCGCCCATATAAGCCGCGGTCACGGCCGAAGCCGAATATATGGTAGAACCTATGCTCAGGGCGAAAAAACGCACCCATAAAATTTCGTAAATGAGCGCAGAAACGCCTGACAATAGAAAAAACAGCCAGAATATGTATGAAACGGCGGG
>MWBZ01000128.1 GCA_002069765.1 bacterium ADurb.Bin243 | reverse complement strand
CAGGTTATCTATTCAAAAGCTTCCATTCCCGATATCGACACTCCCCGTTATGACACGATTTTCATTTGCAGCCTCGACCTTAACGGCGGCAGCGAATCGGTTATTATCGGCGGCGCGACTGTTTTTGACGAAAACGGCGGCGCCAGCGGATTTAAAGCTTCCGCGCCATGCGTTTTGCCAGGCGGCAGGATCGCTTTCCTTAAAACTGTAGGCACTGTAGAAAAATATCTTTCCACTTATGATCCGGAAAAAAAGGAAACATCCGATATTATAAGCCAGGCCGAAAATATCGCCCGCCCCTGCTATTCAAAAGATTTTAAATATGCTGCATTCGAGCAGATAAACGAAGCAGGCGGAAAAGAAATTTATAGTATCTGCTTATATGATATTCTGGCGAAGTCCATGAAAAAAATCGCTATCGGCCATATTCCCGCGCTTTAAATACAGGCGCGCTGTTTATAATTAATAGTTTTAGTTCCGCTTTAAAAATAATAAGTTCATAGCCAAAACGGCTGTCAGCCATATTAAATGCGGCAGCCGTTTTTGCTATGTTTTAATGCCGTTATTTTTTGATGATAGATTAAAAAATAACGTTTATTATGAAAAATTCTTTGACTTTCTTCGTGGCCTCGTTTTTTATCTGCCTGATTCTTTCGCGCGTTAATTTGAATATTTTTCCAAGCTCGTTCAGCGTGTATGCGCGGTCTTCTTCGAGGCCGTAATATAATTTGAAAATGCGCGCTTCCCGGTCGTCTAGTTCGACGATCGCGTTCATAAGCTGCTGCTGGAGAAACTCTGAAAAAATCTTGGTTTCCGGATGGTCGGAATATGAAGCGTTTGTTATATCGTAAGCCGTTTCTTCTTCGGATGCCGCGTCGAATTCCTGTCGAAAATTTAACTCGATAGATAAAAGAGGCTGGAAATAATCGAGAATTTCCTTGATTTTAGGTTTAGGAATATTGGTCAGCCTTGATATTTCGTCCGTAGACGGCGAGCGGCCTTCGAATTTTAAAATAGTCTCTGTAATCTGTTCGATCCTTTTTCTTTTTTCGAATAAATTAACGGGAATTCTTATCAGCCTGGCTTTATTGGCTATCGCCCGCCTTATATAGTGGCGTATCTGCCACACCGCGTAAGTGGAAAATTTATTGTTATGAGAAAGGTCGTATTTTTCGAGCGCGTGTATGAGGCCGAGATTGCCGTCCTGTATAAGGTCCATCAGAGACATGCCCGAGCTTATATATCTTTTGGCGATGGCCACTACCAGCCTTAGATTGGCCTCTATAAGCTTTTGGCGCGAATATTCGTCGCCGGCCTTGAATGAGCGCAGGAGAGAGAGCTCTTCTTCGCAGCTTAAGAGGGGGATCTGGTTCAGTTCATTAAAATATTGCACTATCAGCCCGCTGTCGGTATTATCGAAACAGCCGGTGCGCGTCTGCATTGCAAGTATTTCAAGCGTAGTGCCGGAGGACATAAACACCACCGCCTTTCTATTTTGCAAATATTTGAGCAATTTGCGTGCCACAAGGATTGAATGCAATGCAGGCGAGCGTTTTGACGGAGGTTTTATGAAAAGTAAAGAGTTTTGAATAAAAAAATGTATAATTTTATACAAAATTCTCCGCCGCTGTAACGCCGGAGAAAAACTATAGTTTTTTTATTGCCGTGTGTAAAGTTCAGACGGAAAAGAGCCTGCCGATAAAGGCGGGGCGGGTTCGGACCGTGCGCGGGATCGCGCCTGAGCGCGGCTGAAGTTTTTTTATGGAGTCAAGAATTATACAGATTGAATTTTTTCATTTTATAAATTAAAGAACCCCGGTTTATTCCGAGTATATCGGCCGCCTGCGTTTGCTGGCCGTTAGTCATTTTAAGGGCTTCTTCTATCATTTTGTGCTCTATATAATCTACGACTTCGGTCATTTTATGCTTACCGACCGACGGAACGCTGAGCTGTTCGAGCTGATTGTCTTTCGGCAGCAGGTGCGCCGGAAGATCGGCCAGGTCTATAGAAGCGTTTTTGCTTAAGATGACTATTCTTTCTATTATATTTTCAAGTTCGCGGACGTTGCCGGGCCAGCTGTACTTAATAAAAGCCTCCATGGCTTCTTTTGATACTTTCATGGCTGGCCGCCTGTTTTCTTCGGAGAATTTTTTTATAAAATGTTCGGTGAGGACGGAGATATCGGTTATTCTCTCGCGCAGAGGCGGCACCGATATGGGAACGACGTTCAGTCTGTAATAAAGGTCGCTTCTGAACCGGCCTTCGGCTATTGCCTGCGTGAGATCGCGGTTTGTGGCTGCTATAATGCGCACGTCGACTTTTATAGTTTGATTGCCGCCGACCCGTTCGAATTCACGGGTCTGAAGTACCCTTAATAATTTAACCTGTATGCTGACGGGCACTTCGCCTATTTCGTCGAGAAATATAGTTCCGCCGTCGGCTATTTCGAATTTGCCTTCTTTTTTATTTATAGCGCCGGTGAAAGAGCCTTTTTCGTGGCCGAGAAGCTCGGATTCGAGAAGGCCTTCGGGTATGGCCGCGCAGTTGACTTTGATGAACGGGCCGTTCGCGCGCGGGCCGTTATAATGGATGGCGCGAGCTATAAGCTCTTTGCCGGTGCCCGTTTCGCCCGTGATCATAACCGTGGCCCTGTTATCGAGCACGCGGGATATGAGTTCGTACATTTCTTTCATTTTGCCAGACTGGCCTATTAAATTATCGAAGCGGTAAATGGTTTGCAGCTGGGATTTTAAATATTTATTTTCTTTTATCAGCGATATTTTTTCGCCGACTTTGTTCATTATAAGCTTTATCTGGTCGATCGAAAAGGGCTTTATTATGTAATCGTAGGCGCCTTCGCGCATGGCTTCTATGGCGGATTCTATCGTGGCGAAAGCGGTCATCATGATTACGATAACGTCTGGATTCGCCGATTTGACTTTTTTAAGAAGTTCTATTCCGCTCAATTTAGGCATTTTCATGTCGGTAATAATAACTTCGGGCTGGATTTCGCCGAATTTTGAAAACCCTTCTTCGCCGTCGCAGGCGGTAGTTACCGCATGTCCTTCGCTTTCGAGGTATTCCTGGAGGAATTTGAGCATTACGGGCTTATCGTCGCAAACGAGAATGTTCATTATATATCACCGTCCACGGAGCTTTTTTTCGTTTTAATTATTACCGCTTTATGGGTCTGTATGAGCTGGTAGGCTTCGAAAGCTTCTTTTCTTACGCGCAGCGAAGCGTCGTTCAATGAAAGCGTGAGCATCATTTCCACCTGGTTGTAGTTGTCCTGCGGCAGCCCGACTTCTAAATAGCGGTGGATCGCGAGTATCGCGTTGAGCCTGACTTTTTCGTCGGGGTGGTTGAATTCGAAAAGATGCGCTTCTGCGCTTTTAAGGACCGCCCTGGAGCCGTCGGCTTTTTCGTAATAATGGTGAGCGTCTTCGGCAGCGGCCCGCAAGCTTTCTTTTTTTGCCGTGTCGTCGTGATGCGCGCGCTCCGTTTTGGGTTCCACGCGCGGCTGCCGCGAAACGTATTCCTCGAATTGGGCGTCGAAGTCGGTTAATTCATGGCCTTTTTCGCGCGCGGCTTCCTGTGTGTTGAAATCTTTAAGGCTGTCGATTTTCTGTTTTATTTTGTCTATTATTGTCTGGATATAAGGTTTTTTAAGCGCGGATGCGTTCGGCAGCATTTTTTGCATATCGAGAAGTATCTGCTCGTCGCCCAGTATGGAAAGGCCCTGGGTCAGCTTTAAGATTATATCTGTGGTGGTTTCCCTTATAAACAGCTCCAGCATTAAATTGATTATTTTGCGTTCGTGCGATTTGAGCATCAGAAGCCCGTAAGCAGCCGAGTCGCGCATGGCCACGTTGGACGATTTGATCATATCTGAAATGGCGTTGAACGTGAGCTCAGGGTTGCGTTTCCAGGCGGCTATTACGGCGTTGGCCTTTATGCGGTTGTCGGAGTGTTTCAGGAACGGGCATATTATATCAAAAACTTCGGGCGCGTCTATCGATCCGAGCCCTTCGAGAGCGTTGGCGCGGATTCTGTAATCGAGTGTTTCGTCTTCGGCATACTTTTTGAGTATAGCGATTTCCGTTTTAGAGCCCAGAGTGCCTATGACTCTTAATATTTGCGATTTGACCTGCGGTTCGTTTTCAACATGGAGCCTTTCTACGAGATATTTGACCGCTTCTTTTACGCCTCTCGTTTCGCGGGTGGCGTACAGAAGCTTGGATACGGCTTCGGCGCGAAGCGCCGCGCTGTTATTACTTAGATCCAGGACCAGAAAAGCCATATCTATTTCTTCGAGCTGGCGGTTTTCTTGCGCGGCCGCCGGAGCGGGCGCCGAATCGCTGCGTTCTACTATTTCGAGGATATCCGAAAAGTCAAGGGCGCCTTTTTTTGCCGCCGGCGGGCGGGCCGAGCGGATATCGTGCGCTTTTGGCGTAACGGCGGCGGCGCCCGGAGGCGCTTCGAATGAAGGCGTTCTGTTTTTTTGCGAAATTTTACAGAAAATATTGTTTATGGCTTTTTTAGCGGCGTATCTGATGGCGTTGTCTTCGTCGTTGGTGGCGCGTTTGAGCATGGGCAGAGCGCTTTCGTCGCCTATGTCGAAAAGCCTGAGGCAGACCTGTTCTTTTTCTTTATTGGATCCGTTATTATAAATTTCGAAAAGTTTGGTAAAATCGCTTATTTTACCGATGTTCTGTACGTTGGCTATCTGAGCTTTAAGTCTTTGCTCTATGGAATCGATGATTTCGTTGAAAATTTTAGTTTTTGGGTGTTCGCCGTACTGGGCGTTATATTTCTGGATTTTTTCTATGGTTGTTTCGTCGCCTTTATTGCATAGAGTTGAAATGGATTTTTTAAGGACTTCCATATCGCTTTCGTTCATTATAAGCTCTATGAGCATGTCCTGGCATGGAGAATCGGCTATGGATGCCAGAATGAACGCGGCGGAGTCCCTGAAAAAAACCTCGTCGGAATTTATCATTTCAGAAAGCTTATCCAGCGCGGTCGTGGGGTTGAGCCCGTAAAGGGCTCTGGCGGCGTTGGCTTTAACGCGGTTGTCGGACGAATTGAGGAACGGAAGGACTATGGGGATGACGTCGAGGGAATAAATATGGCCCAGTCCTTCGAGCGTATTTGCGACCACGCGCGTATCGGGGTGCCAGAGAAATTTCTTTAAAAGCGTGAGCACGGTGGAATCGCCGAGTTTGCCGATGAGCTTGGTGAGCCGCGATATTATTTGCGGATCTTCCTCGGTGTCGAGCGCTGATATGAGCATGCTTAAAATTTCTTTAGCTTTTATGGATTTTCTGGACAGGTCGCGGACGCTTTCGATAGTTTCGATGCGCTCTTTAGGGTCTTTTGAAGATATGCGCCTGGCGAACTGCCCCAGATCTATTTCTAAAATTAACTCGTCCAAAAAAACCTCCAATAATTTACCCTTAACGTATCCTTAGAATTATAGCAGAATATGGAGTTAAATTCAAGACAAAATTTAAAGGCTTAATGTATCAGCTCTTAAAATTTTATTGGCTATTATTTAAATTTTAAACAAGGGCTTTTGCATTTTAGTTGGTAGGGTAGGGCAGGGCGCCAGACAAATTTTTTCGGGGACTCGTTCAAAAATCCCTCCGGGATTTTTGCCGCTTGAGCTCGGCTTCTCTCGCCCATCCATGGGCTCCGAAGCCTCCGCTACACCCCTCAAAAATTTTGTCTGGCCCCTGCTATGAGCTTAAAAACAACTTAAACAATGGATTACAACATGAAAGCACTTTTATAGGCTGGTTAATTCCAAAGCCTATTATAAAACCCTTGATTTAACTAACCAATAAGCCATTATTGCTGCGCAGACGCGCGCGTGCGCGCGTCTGCAAAAAACAGAAACAAAAAAGAGAAAAAAAACAGAAATAGAAAAAGAAAAAAGAAAGCTGAGCATAAAAGAAATTTTAGCGATTAAGGAAAATAAAAACAGATAAGAATTTATAGCAACATAGGAAAAGAGCTTAGCAGAATTAAAGCGCCGGCAGAAAAGCCGGCAATTTACGAGCATAAAGCGTCAGGCTAATCCGGGGTTGGAAGGGATTTTAAGGGAAGGGAGGGGCCTTTGGCCTCTCGCCTTCCCTTATCAAAAAAGCAAATCAATAGTCGCATTTTGCATACGCGGAATAAAAAAGAGTCAAATAGTTTATGGGGCGGGCTCATAAATTATTGACATTGCGGAGGTTGTTTGATATTATTCTATACCGAAAGTATAAACCGTATGAAAATTTTTTAGCTGGAGACGTTTTGTGATTTATGGAATAGGCACTGACATCGTGAAGATATCGCGCATCGAAAAAAGCATTCAGAGAAGCGAAGGGTTTGCCGAAAAGCTTTTCACGGCCGATGAAATCGCTTATTGCGCTTCGAAAGCCTATCCCGCGCAGCATTATGCGGCTAATTTCGCGGTCAAGGAAGCTTTTATAAAAGCTTTTGGCGTTTCGATAGCGGCCGGGATGAAGTTTCACGATTTCGCTTTGCGCCATTATGACGACGGAAAGCCTTATGTCGAGCTTTGCGGCGAAACCGCCAGGCTTTTTAAAGAAAAAAAACTAGGCTCGGTCCATGTGAGTTTATCGCACGACACCGATTACGCCGTGGCGTTTATAGTTATAGAACGGGCGTGAAAAACGGCAGATGAAAAAAATCAAGCTTATAATTAACGCCGATGATTTCGGCCTGACCAGAAGCGTTTGCGATTCCATAATAAGCGCGCACCGGGACGGCGTGTTGACGTCGACGACGCTTCTTGCGGGAGAAGGGCACGCGTCTTACGCCGCGGGCCTGGCAGAGCGCAATCCGGGGCTTTCGGTGGGGATACATTTTCAGCTGGTGGCGGGCCGTCCTGTTACCGCGGATATTTCTCGCATAAAATCGCTCGTCGATGAAAATGGAATGTTTCCGAAAAATTTTATAAGCTTCTTTAAAAGGCTTCATACGGGTTCGATAAATAAAAATCACATAAAGATCGAATTGACGAATCAGGTGAAAAAGGCCGTTTCGATGGGGATCAACCTGACGCACGCCGATTCGCATCAGCATATACATATGCATCCGTGGGTGCTTTCGATCGTAGCTGAAGTTATGCGCGAAGCCGGAATCAGAAAGATAAGAAACCCGGTCGAAGTATTCGATTATAAGCTGCACAGGCCTTTCAGGGCTTCAGCGGGGAATATCATAAAAATAATATATATGAATCCCCTGTATAAGAAATGGTTTCAGTATAAGCTGGCGTCTTATAAAATTTCATATCCGGAAATTTTTTTTGGTCAGTTTTTTTCAGGCGCCATGACGTGCGTTAACATGATGAAATTTCTCGACCGTGCGAGGGCGCTGGCCGGAAAGTGCCGTCAGGGCGAAGTTGCTTGTGAAATAATGACACATCCCGGGAACGCCGACGAATATAACAATATCGAGTACTGTGACGCCGATTTCAAAAAATATCTGTGGCATGAGGAATATTTGGCCCTGACTTCGGCCGTGATCCGTGAAAAGATAAAAGAGCAGCGGCTGATCCTGTGCGGCTACGATTCGCTTTAATTACCCGTCGAGGCTTTTGACTCAATGAATAAATTTTAGGAAAGCAAGGTGTATTTTATGTTTTATCCCGCCCTGCGTTTAAGAAGGCTCAGAAACAATCAGACGATCCGCGATATGGTCTGTGAGACGTCGTTTTCGCTTTCGAATCTTATCATGCCTTATTTTGTAATCGCCGGTGAGAATAAAAAAAACGCGATAGGTTCGATGCCCGGAATATATCGCTACTCTATCGATTTACTAGTCGAGGAAGTAAAAAAATACTCGGCGCTGGGCGTCAAGGCGGTTATACTTTTCGGCGTCGGCGAAGAAAAAGACGACGTGGCGTCGAGGGCGTACGCTGAAGACGGTCTTATTCCGAACGCGGTTACGGCGCTTAAAAATGCGCTGCCGGAAGTTTTCGTGATAACGGACGTATGTCTTTGCGAATATACCTCTCACGGCCATTGCGGCCTGGTTTTAAACGACTGTATCGATAACGATAAAACCATAGAGCTGCTGGGCGCTTCGGCGCTGGCGCACGTCAGGGCTGGCGCCGATATGGTAGCGCCTTCGGACATGATGGACGGCAGGGTCGGCTATATCAGGCAGGCGCTGGACGAGGAATGCTTTACAAATATTCCGATTTTGTCATATTCAGCCAAATACGCCTCTAATTTTTACGGCCCGTTCAGGGACGCGGCGGACTGCGCGCCGAAATTCGGCGACCGCAGGAGTTATCAGATGGATTTCAGAAATTCGGCCGAGGCGCTGCGCGAAGTTTCTCAGGACCTGGAGGAAGGCGCCGATATCGTCATGGTAAAGCCGGCGCTTTCTTATCTGGATGTCATTTACAGGGTGAAAGCGGAATCGAAGATGCCTGTATGCGCTTATAACGTTTCGGGCGAATACTCCATGGTAAAAGCCGCTTCGCAAAACAGCTGGCTGGACGAGAAAAAAACGACCGTCGAAATACTGACATCTATTAAAAGGGCGGGCGCGGACCTTATAATAACTTATCACGCCAACGAGCTTGCGCGCTGGATAAAAGACGGGAGCGTGTCGATATGAAAAAAACGAAACTTTCCGAAAGATACCATCAGAAAGCGAAGCAAATAATACCCGGCGGGGTGAACTCTCCGGCGCGCGCCTTTTTATCCGTGGGCGGCGTTCCGCGTTATATAAAAAGCGCGAAAGGCCCGTTCATAAAAGATATCGACGGAAATAAATATATAGACTATGTGATGTCGTGGGGGCCGATGATTTTAGGCCACACGCATAAGAATATCAGGCTGGCGGTTCAGAAAGCGCTTAAATCGGGCGCGTCTTTCGGAGCGCCGACTGTGGCCGAATACGAGCTGGCCAGGCTAGTTAAATCTATTTATCCGGCCATGCAGAAATTGAGGTTCGTCAATTCCGGCACGGAGGCCGTAATGAGCGCCTTAAGGCTCGCGCGCGGCCATACGGGGCGCGATATGATATTGAAATTCGACGGGTGCTATCACGGGCATTGCGATTCGCTTCTTGTGGCGGCCGGTTCCGGCGCTCAGACGCTCGGCGTTCCTAATTCCAAGGGAGTTCCGGCGGATCTTGCCAGGCTCACTCTCACGGCGCGTTTTAACGATGAAAAAGACGTCGAGCGGATATTTAAATGTCATCCCGATTCGATCGCGGCGGTTATTCTGGAGCCTGTGATCGGGAACATGGGTTTGATAAAGCCGCGCGAAGGGTTTCTGGAATTTTTAAGGGCTATTACCAGAAAGCATGGAACGCTTTTGATTTTCGACGAAGTGATGACCGGCTTCCGGCTGGCCCCGGGCGGCGCTTGTGAACTCTACGGCGTTTCGCCGGACATTGTCACGCTCGGAAAAATAATAGGCGGCGGACTTCCTATAGGATGTTACGGCGGATCGCTCGATATAATGAAAAACGTCGCTCCTGAGGGCGGGGTATATCAGGCCGGGACACTGTCGGGCAATCCGCTCGCCGTGGCGGCCGGTATCGCCATGTTGAGGACGCTTATTAAAAATAAAGACAAGATATATCCCGCGCTGGAGGAAAAGGGAAAATTTTTAGAAGAGTCCATGAATGCCATAATTAAGCGGCGCGGCGAAAAAATTTTTGTAAACCGCAAGGGCTCGATGTTTACGATTTTCTTTACGAGTGAAGAACCGGTATGCGCCGACTGTGCAAAAAAATCGGATACCGCGAAATTTTCAAAGTTTTTCCATGAAATGTTAAACCGCGGGGTTTATATGGCGCCTTCGCAGTTCGAAGCCAATTTTATATCTTACGCCCACGATCGGCAGTGTCTTGATAAGACTGTAAAGGCTTTTTCAGAAGCGCTGGAGGCCCTTTAGAAATTCTATCGCCGCGTTGGTTTTTCGCACTTTTTTGTTGAATTTTTAGCGGTTTACTGGTATAATGTTTAAGTAAGAATGAATTTTATTATTTAATGTTAAAAAAAACAGCCGATAATAAACAAAATTAATAAGGAGGCATCGATGGACCATCAATTCGGTTATTTTCAACGCGATTCCCGGGGTTCTATGAGCGCG
>MWBZ01000127.1 GCA_002069765.1 bacterium ADurb.Bin243 | reverse complement strand
ATCCCCTCTAAATTTTTATGTTTTTTATCCGATAACCATCGTATAAAAATAAAAAAATATAAATTTATCAGGGGGTTATACCATGGAAACTTTAAGAAATACCGATGCACTGGCTTCTCGCACTCAGAATCTTTTAAACGGCTACTCTTCCAAAAGAAAAAGCGCTCAGCAAAATTCTGAAACCGAAACTAAAAACTACGACGAAGTATTCGCCAGAATATCGCAGCAGACTTCCGAACGCATTAACAGGCTCAAAAGCACTATGAGCCCGGAACAGCTCGCTAAATTAAATATTCAAAAAAAATATTCGCAGCCTATAATTCCGGTGAATGTAGAAACTAAAACATATACCGGCGCGGCTGACGCGCCGGAAGCGGAAGTTGAAACGGCCTCAGCCGCGGCTGTTGAATCGAAACTTTCCGCGTATAAAGAAAAAATCGACAATATGGCCGCGAAGCGCAACGTGGCTGAAAAATTCAAAAACCGCGATATCGACGCCGAAATCGACGCTCTCATAAGCAAAAAACTTACCGGCGCTAATGGCGAATCGCTTTCGATCCGCTCGGACCTTCCTACCGTCATTAAAAATTACGAAGTAAAGCAGGGCGACACTCTCGCCGGCATTTCCAAAAACTTCTATAAAGACGCCTTTATGTTTAAAAACATATCGACCGTTAATGAAATTAAAGCGCCTTATAAATTGAGCGAAGGCCAGAACCTCAGAATAGTTTTTCACCAGGTGCAGGCCGGCGAAAACGAAACCCTCGAATCCATAGCGGAAAAATATACGCAGAATAAAATCAGCCCGAAGACATTGGCGAAATTAAACGATAAGGAAGAAATCGGCGCGGGCGATACTCTGCTGATACCAGTTCAATTCAGCGCCGCAGGCGAAACGCCCGTTCAAACGGCCGAACAGCCCGAAAAAATCCAGAGGTTCCATCTGTCCAAAAACACAAGCGACGCATCGCTAGAAGAAACTAAAAGGCAGATCGAAAAATACGCTTCGCAGATCGAACGGCTGAATTTTTAATTTAAAATCCGAAACTTTTTAACGG
The DNA here is from genome assembly GCA_002069765.1 of bacterium ADurb.Bin243. GTDB lineage: Bacteria > Muiribacteriota > UBA9980 > UBA9980 > UBA9980 > UBA9980. The sequence continues at coordinate 9,102 of MWBZ01000127.1, read as the reverse complement.
CGGGCGGCCGCCGTTATGCTACATCTTAAAAAGGCAGGGCAGAGGCGGCTTGTGTATAACGCTAAAAATTACAAAAACAATATGCTGAAAAAAACGATTCCTTTGATGTCTTTTATATCGATATTGTTCGTTTCGTTTCTGCTTTCCGGCAGCGCGAAGATAAGCGGCGGCGGGGCGACTCTCGCCGTAGATTCTCCGCTCGCGGCCATAAGGATTTCTTATAAATTCGACTCGATAGCGATAGCGGACGTTTTAAGGAAAATTTCGATCGACTACGGCGTTAAGATCAATTCCAGCGTCGAGATAAAAGGCCGCGCCAGCGGCAATTTCATAAGCGCTCCGCTGGGCGAAGCGCTGGCCGTGATTTTTAAAGACACCGCGTACGGCTACAGGCTTGAAAAAGACGCCATAGTAATAGAAAACAAACGCGGCGGGGCTTTTTCAGTGACCGGCGACCGCATGGGCTTTAAACGCGTCCTTATAGCGCCGGCGTTCGCGCATATCGGCAGAGTAAAACAGCTCGTCGAATCGATGAAATCGCCGGAAGCCTTCATAAACTGCGACGAAAAAAGCGGAGTTCTCGTTCTGGATGAACGCCCGGAAATCGCGGATATGATAATAAGCAAAGTCAACGAGATAGACGCCGCCGATTCGGGCGAGCCGGAAGTCATGAATACTTTAGAGCGGACCCAGACGAAACTTTTCGTCATGAAAAACGTCAGCTTAAAAGACGCTTATGAACCCGTTCTGAAAATGCTTTCCGCAAGCGGAACCGCCTATCCGAATTACGAGCTTAATTCTTTGATAGTGACCGACGCCGCCGAACCGCTCAATCATATAAACGCCTTTATAACCAGGCTTGAAAATCAAAACGGCGTCGCCGTTTTGAATTATAAGTTTTACAGAGTGCCTCGCCCAGTAATGGAAGACCTGGCGGGCCTCGGATATTACGATCCCGCAAAAATCGAGCAGGCCGAATTGGCTTTTTCCGTAATTAAAAATAAAAACCATTTTATTTCGATACTCGAGAAGTATCTTAAAAATTCGGCAAAGCTTTCATGCGGGACTGAAGAAAACGTAGAAATCAAAATACTTCGCAAATCGATAAGCACCCTGGTATCGGTTAAGCCTTATATCGATATCGATTCGGGCTACAGCGTTAAAATCGGCCTTAAAGAAGACGCGCAGGCGTTCAATGAGACGATCCGCTTCAAAAGCCAGAACTACAGCTTTGAACTTGGCGAAAATGAAATGATAATAGCTAAAGGATTCGAAAAATCCTTCATCGACGTTATTAACCAAACATGCGTGCGCGGCTTTCTGGCATATATGCCTTCTCTGAAAAACGTCAACGAAGAGCTGGACCGGCTGGCCGGCTCGGAAGCGGCCCGTGAAAACGACGATTTTATTATAATGGCGCTGGATTTATCTACCGTTAAAAGCAATAGCGGCATGGCCAGATACTCTTTCGTCAACCTTCTGCATCTGGACTCTCAGACTTCCTACACCGGTTTCGATTCGGATTCTTTTTCGGCGAATAAAAGTTATCTCAATATTTTTGCCGCTCCCGCGGGTTCTGAAAATATATTCAAATCCGATGCGGCGGCCGAAAATAATAGGAAGGGCATCGCCGGCGCCGAAGAAAGCCTCAGGGCCGCGTTTAAAAGCGGCGGCCGCCAGCGCGGCGAATCCAATTCTAAACCCTCGGCTAAAAACGGCGGCGATGAAGGCGAAAATTTAATTTTAGAAGACCACAAAAAAGAACTTGCGCTTAAGCTGAACGTGGCAAAGGAAGAACCCGATAAAAAAAGCGCGAGCGAATCCGAAGTTTTATCGTCGATAAAGAAATTTATCTCCCGGAGCGAATTTGAAAAAGCGAAATCGGCCGCGGAAAAATACCTTGAAAGCGCGCCCGGGTCCGTTAATGTAAGAATCGCGCTGGGCAGCGTTTATAAAGAAATGAAGCTTTACGTATCTTCGCGCGAAGAATTGAAAAAAGCTCTGCGGTACGACCGAACCAACGAAAAGCTGATATCGAACATAAATAAGCTGGATAATCTGATTAATTTGATAAAAGAAGAAAGAGTGAAGCTGGCGGGAAAAAAAGAAGCGGCCGAACTCGATATTTACCTCAGATAAAAATTCGTTTATGCATGCAGGCGGCGGACTCGTTAATAACGGGCCGCCGCCTTTTAAATTTTTGTTCAGCCATAATTATAGTTTTAGTTATATTTATTTGACATTGGATAAAAAATTTGATAATATTTATCTTGATAGAAAATGAAAGAAGTATTAGAAAATATCGGTTTATCGATGGCGGCATACCGCGAAGGGTATGTCGCGCTGGCCGAAGATATTATCTCTAACGGCAGGCAGATCGACGTTTCGCTCAACGCAAACGACGCTTATTTCGTTTACAAAATCGACGATCACATATCCTGCTGGGGTTATTATTCAAGGGACGAAGTGCTCAGCGTTTTCGCGTGCTGCGACACGGCGTACAGGTGTTTTTCAAAGATCATAGAAATGACGCCTTTTGAATCGGCGCCTTCGCGCGGCGCGGCGATGCTCGAGATCGGAACTTCGGCAGCTATGGAAAACGGCGTTAAAATTTACGCGGAAGTAATAAATTATATGCTGGCCGTCAAAAAATATTCGGCGGGTTCGCTTGTGGGACCGAATTCCATAGCGATAAACGGATTTATAAACGGAGATTCTTTAAAAATATATTCGAGCGAAAAAGAATATGTCAGGGCTTATAACGGCAACCCCTCCGCCGGCGTTAACTCCGTGGTATGCCTCAAATCGGTGAACCGCGACGAAACGCCCGTAGAAATGACTCCTTTCGCTCATGCGGCTATGGAATTGGTTTGCTGCAACGAATTTCTTAACAGTTATTCGCGCGAGCGGTTTTTAAATATTAACGCATCGTGCGGCGGAACAAAACTTTCATTTTTTACGGGATTTAACGGCGACGCAGCTTACCGTATCAGAGAAGCGTCACCCGGCGCGATAATAGAAGCTGACGTGTACTTTACGGCCAGATTGTTATAGTTGAATATGCGTTAATATATGCTCAAAGAAAGACGGGTGTTAAATAAATGTCGGTACATGAAGATATGACCATAATCACTCCTGAAGGTCATAAGCAGCTAAAAACTTTAAAAAAAGTGAATATGTTATTGAATGCAAACGGCGAGTTCCAGGAAGTATTCGCCACTTATATCGACGACTATCACGGATATTTTTATGAATTTTGCTTCAAGGCGATTCCTTTTACGCTTAAATGCACTCCGGACCATATGGTTTACAGAATAAAAAACGTCGATTTTCTTGAAAACGCATCGGCAAAAGACAATCAGGCGGCTTTTGAAAAGCCTAATTTTGAAAAAGCCAGTTTCGTCAGCATATATGAATATCTGGCCATGCCTTTTCTGCAGGAAATCCATGATCAACTGCCGATTAACCTGCCCATAGAAAAAGATCAGTTCTGGTTTCTGGTGGGCGCGATCTTAAACCGCGTGGCTATAGACAAAATGCCTAAAATAGAAGCCAGCCGCATCACGCTGCAGCTGTTCAACGAAGAAATGAAGTTGATAAAATTTCCGGATGAAATCAATAAGATACCTACGGTTAACGGCACGGTTTTATTGAACCCCAATTTATCGGCATATATGAACTCCATAGTTGAAAACCCGTTAAAGCTTTTATACCTTCCGCTTAAATATCAAACATCGATTTACAACGGCTTTTTCTTCGATCCCGCAAGGCCGCCCGCCACGCTCGACAGCCGTATTATGTTCGTGATCTGGTATATATATTGCCGCATGAATAAGAAGCTGGCCAACATTATCTACACCAAAAACAAGGAATATCAGCTTAACGTATCTACCAATCCAACTCCGTGCTCCGATTCGCATATCTGGATCAGGGTAAAAGATATAAGAGTTTCGGTAGAACGCACCCGCGTTTATCTGTTCAAAACCGAACAGCCGTCAGTGGTAATCAGCAACTTTATAACCAAGCCGCAATAAAGCGACTCTGTTTTTAATTTTATATTTATATTCACAAAGTTTATCGGGGCGGGCGAATGCCCGCCTTCAGTTTTATGAGGGCATAATATCATGTTGGAAAACTGCGCAGACGGCCCTATAATCGTTCAAAGCGACCTCAGCGTCCTGGCCGACGCGTCGCATCCGCGCTTCGAGGAATGCAGAGCTAAAATTTCCGTTTTCGCCGAGCTGGTTAAATCGCCGGAATATATGCACACATACCGTATAACCCCGGTTTCGCTATGGAACGCGGGCGCTCTGGGCGCTGACGCCGAAGGCATAATCGCTACGCTCAAAGCCTATTCGCGCTTCGGCATATCCGAAACGGTTATACACGAAATAAATTATTACTGCTCGCGCTACGGTGTTTTAACGCTCGAATGCGCCGCTCAACGAGGGTTTTTAAAACTCAACTCGAAGGACCGCTTTATAATTATGGAGCTTTGCGGCAACAACGCGTTTGCGGCTTTGATCCACAAGAAAATAGACGAATTCAACCTTCTTATAAAAGCCGAAATGCGCGGCGAATTAAAACGCGCGCTTATCAAGATAAATTATCCGGTTCGCGATATGGCGGGTTATATAGAAGGCACGCCGTTCGAAGTGAATTTAAGGAGCCGTTCGGCCGTAAGCGGCGCGCCTTTCGCCCTGCGCGACTATCAGGCCGCCGCGTGCGATGCGTTTCATAAATCGGGCGGCGCCGAAGGCGGCTCCGGAGTGGTCGTTCTGGCCTGCGGCGCCGGAAAAACATGCGTGGGCATGGGCGCGATGGCCAAAGTGAATTCCAACACGCTTATTATAACCACAAATACGGTGGCGGTACGGCAGTGGATAAGCGAACTCAAGGACAAAACCGAAATTGACGAAAACGATATAGGCGAATACAGCGGCGAAAAAAAACAGATAAGGCCGGTTACCGTCACTACCTATCAAATACTCATGTGGCACCGCGGAAACGACGATCACTATCCGCATTTTTGCGTTCTGACCGATAACGAATGGGGCCTGGTTATATATGACGAGGTGCATCTTTTGCCCGCGCCCATATTCCGGGTGACGGCCCAGATACAGGCCAGGCGCAGGCTCGGGCTCACGGCCACGCTCGTGCGCGAAGACCGCCTCGAATGCGACGTTTTTTCGCTTATAGGGCCTAAAGTTTATGAACTGCCCTGGAAAAGCCTTGAAAAAAAAGGCCACATAGCCAGGGCTAACTGCTACGAAGTGCGCGTTAAAATGTCCGACGCGCTTAAATACGACTACGCAGTAGCAAAAAAAGCCTGCAAGCACAGGATTTGCGCCGTAAACCCTTTGAAAATGGACGTTATTCTTAAAATTATAGAGAGCCATCCAGGCGAGCCTGTTTTGATAATAGGGCAATATCTGGACCAGATCGGGACTGTGTCTAAAATGCTCGGCGCGCCGCTGATAACCGGCCAAACGCCGTCGTCCGAAAGGGAAGAGCTTTACGCCAGATTTAAAACGGGCGGGCTCGGCGCGCTGGTGGTTTCGAAAGTGGCTAATTTCGCAATAGATCTGCCCGACGCGTCGTGCGCGATACAGATTTCCGGATCTTACGGTTCGCGCCAGGAAGAAGCGCAGCGGCTGGGCCGGGTGCTAAGGCCTAAAAAAGACGGCCGCGAGGCCCATTTTTACACGGTAGTAACGGCCGATTCGCTCGAAGCGGATTTTTCGATGCACCGCCAGCTGTACTTGAGCGAACAGGGGTATAAATATTACATACTCGACGCCGAAGAATTTTTACGGCGCAAAAGAATTACGGCCGAAACCGCCGCTTCTATATTAAAATGTTGAACCTTAAGCATTTTCATAAAATAATAAGCAGATTTAATTATAAAATTTATATAATAGAGGAGACCAAATGAAAAGCCTTAAAAAACTTTTTATCGCCATAATGGCTGTGACCATGTGTTTGACTTTAGCCGCATGCGGCGGAAGCGGCGGCGGAATAATCTATAACCCTACGCCCACTCCCGATCCTCCCGCGCCTCCCGTCAACCCTAAAGCCACTATTACGGGTTATCTTTCGTACGGTGAAACGGCTTCGTCGGCCGCGCCCGCCCGCGCGATAGGCGATCTGGTAAATAACGCCCCCGTGCAGTTGAGAAAAACATCCGATTATAACACCGTTCTTTCCACCGTATATACCGCGAACGGAAAGTTCGTCTTTACCGACCTTTCAGCCGGCGATTATTTAATAACCGCCAGAATGGCTGACGGCGCCGTAGTTTTAAAAAGCGAATTTCCGGTCAGGGTGGAAAACAACAAGTATGAATATAACCTGGGTTCCGCTCCGGTAGAGCTGGTTAAAACGGGAGATCTGACCATAACGGCTAAAGACTCTTCCGGTGCGGCCGTTGCGGAAGCGCTTGTAACGCTCGACGGAGCGCGCAACGGATATACCGACGCTTCGGGCTCGATAGTTTTTAACGAAGTGACGCGCGGAGCGCATGAGGTAAAAGCCTCTAAAACCGGATATGTGGACGCCGCCGACTTCGTTTCGGTTTCGGGCGCCGCGACGGCGTCTTACGTCGCCATGGTTAATTCCGGCGCCGGGCTTTTAAAGCCTGAAGTTTCCGGCTTATCATTCGGCCGACAGGGCGCTTCCGAAGCCTCCGTCACCGAAGGCGATACGCTTGAAATGTCTGTGAATTCAACCAATCCCAACGGCGGAACGCTCTCGTTCACCTGGAAATCGCAGGCCGGCGAGTTTACCGCTCAAAACGAACACACCATAACGGGGCCGCTCACTACGTCGATCGTGAGCTGGAAAGCGCCGCTCTTAAACTGGGCCGGCGGCCAGCTTTATTCTTATCAGGACGTGAGCGTCAGCGTAAACGACATGAAGGGATTTGTGATAAACCGCGCCGCCCGCGTAAAAGTCATAAATAAAAATGCCGTTCAATTCAAAATTGTATCTTACCCCGAAAGCCTTCTGGCGCAGCTTAATCAGCAGTTTTCATACCAGATATCGCTTTCCGTTCCGGCAAGTTACAAATATGAAAAACTCGACGCGCCTTCGACTCTTTCTGTAAGCGCGGCCGGCCTGGTTACCTTCACGCCGCAGGCTTACGGCGAATACAACGTCGTAATAAAAGTGAGCGAATCGGCGAGCGGATATTTTCAGACGCAAAAGTTCACGCTGACCGCCGCGGTTTCCATACCCGAGCTTTCCGGCGCGAGCTATTCTAAAACGGTTTTAAAGCCGGGCAGCGGGCTTTCCACTATCGTTAAAAACCTCAAAACAACGGAACATCTTGTGGCGATCGGCTATAACAAATCCCCGTCTTACAGCTCTTTCGACATTTCCGCATACAATCTGAGCGCTTCGCCGGTTTTGAAAAGCCCGCCGGCGGCGTTTTCTAATTTATCCGCGCCGGGCGCGGAACGGGACCGTGCGCCGGAGACGCTCAGCGCGGAAACTTCAGCCTCGCTTAAAATGGACTTTGCCAGAAGGGAAAACGAAAGGCTGGCCGCGCGGCTCAAAAGCGTTTCGGATGCCGGCGCAGCTGCGGCACGGGCCCCCGGGGCCTCCGTCAAAGCGGCCGCGGTAGGCGATCTGAAAGATTTCTACTCGCTTAATTCCCTCGCGTGGCCTCCGCGCGAATACGACTGGACGAGGGTGTCGGCGAAACTTCGCGCTATAGGGGCTCACTGTTACGTTTACGAGGACGTTTCCACTCCGTATCCATACTTAACGATTACCGACGCGGAAGCAGAGCGCTTTAAAAACGCGTTCGATTCCGAAGTATATCCTTTGATAACCGGAGCGTTCGGCTCCGAGCCCAATCCCGGAATCGACAACGACTCCAGGATATATATACTATTTACGCATAACGTCAATAAACAGTCCGCCGCCGGGTATTTCGATTCTACCAACCAGCTCACCCAGGCCGCGCTCGACGCCAGCTCCGAATACAATAAAAACCCGTCCGGCTATAAGTATTACTCCAACGAAAAAGAGATTTTTTATATGGCCGTGCCGAAGAGCACCCTTAAAGGCGAAGCGTATCAAAATAACACGCTGGGCGTTCTCGCGCACGAATTTCAGCACATGATCAACTGGAACCAGCATTCAATAAAAAACCCCGACATTCTGGAAGAATCGTGGCTTAACGAGGGGCTTTCGCAGCTGGCGCAGGATATCGCCGGTTACGGCTATCAGTACGGCACCCTTTCTTTCGTTATAGAGCCCTATCTGCGATACCCGGAATCCTATTCGCTCACCAAATTCCAGTTCGGCCTGGGCTATTACGGAAACGCTTATCTTTTTGCCCGCTATATGGCCGACCGGGGCATTAATCCCATGAACCTGGTTAAAAGCACGAAAACAGGAAAGGCAAACGTCGGGGATGAAATTGTAAAAGCGGGTCTTGCGGGTTCGTTCGATGAATTTTTCGAAGATTTCGCCGCGGCGCTTTATTTATCTAACGGCGCAGTTACCGGCGACGCTAAATATAATTTCAAAAGCATAAATATAAGGGCGGTCCAGAAGGACGGCACCAAACTGAGCGGCCTTAAATTAAACAGCACGGTTTATTTGCCGACCACTTTTAAAAGCCTGTCGCTGAGCGAGTATGCGATCAGCGCCGTCAAATGCCAGGCGCAGAGCGCGGCCGATTTTAAGTTCAATATGAGCGAAAGCTCGGGCGGCGGGATCGGCGCGGTCATTTTAAGGATCAACGGGCAGTGATTTTTATTAGAGAACAGAGAACAGAGAATAGTGAATAGTTGCGGATTTTTGATGATTTAAAAAGTCATTATCTATTATCTGTTCACTATTCATTGTTATCTTTATTTTCGTTATAATTTAAATAACAAATATTTCTATGTATAACATTATTTTAATCAACCCGCCGGTATATGATTTCACATACTTTAACCTGTGGGAGAAGCCGCTGGGGCTTTTAAACCTGGCCTCGGCCTTCGGCTCCGACGAACGCTGCCGCGTGCATTTCATAGACTGCATACCCGAAAGGCTCAAAAAAAAGAGCGAATATGATCGGGGCGCCGGAAAACTGACGGGCGTCAG
>MWBZ01000126.1 GCA_002069765.1 bacterium ADurb.Bin243 | reverse complement strand
ATGCCAGCGGGTGAGAGCTTCCGGCATCGTGAAGGTTATCTTGACCGCGCCTTCCGCGTCGGTCGTCAAATGCGGGAAGAAGAACGCCGTTTCATTCAAATTGCTTCTGGCGGCTACTTTGGAAAGATCGGGTTTCTGCGCCGCATTATCGTCTCCGTCTTTTTCCCCGCCTGCGCCTGCGCCGTTTCTGGCAGCGGGTTTACCGGGAGGGGCCGGAGCGGCTTCTTTCTTACTTTTTTCCATTTCCGGCGCCGCGCCTTCGGCGAAACTTTCCGAAGGCATCGATTTAGCTTCGTCCATTACAGCGCCGCCTAGCGCCATTTCTTCGTCGCCTCCGTTGGCGCCTCTGAGCGACATTTTTCGGGATCTGACAGGAAAACCGTAGCCGTAGATGTTAGCGGCGATTTCACCCAGGAAATTCGGGTATATCCTGGACGCGTAAGACGAACCGTCATACCAGTCGTTTATCCAGCCGCTGAAGTCCTGCTTGAAGTTCGAGTATTTATGGCTGAACCCGCAATAGTACGACTTGAACGAACCGCTAAAGCTCTGCCAGAAGTGGCTTACAAACGCGTCCAGCGACTCGTCGTAAAGCGCCGCCACGAATTCGGCGGCTTTTAATTCGGCGCCCGGGCCTTTGACTTTTATTGACCAGGTTTCGTTCTGCCCCGGAAGCAGTTTGGAGCGGAACGTTTCAAACGATATGTCGTAGCGTTTATTGGACCACGGAACGCTCACGTTGGTGGTATTGGTATAGAGCCTGTTTTCTTTAACGAAGGTGGTAATGACGGCGAAACCGCCCCTGTACTCTTCGGCTACCGGCACTTCTATAAAATGCGCCGTGTCGCCCGGAGACGTCCAGTATTTTTTGATTATCTTATCGTCATGAGCGATTTCGACGTAAACACGGCCTTTTTCGTAGCCGGTACCCCAGAACGCGCTGAACTTATCGCCGGCTTCCACTGAAACGCTTTTAGCGGCGAAATATTCAGGCGTTTTTACGCCGAACTTTTTAGCCGCCTGATCAAAAACCATTATAGGAAGGACGGCTTTGACTTTAGCGCCGAACCTGTCGTTAGTGGTGAGAACGGCTTTATAAGCGCCGGGCGCGAGTTTGAGTTCAATTTTCTGAGCGGCCTTGCCGTCGGTTATGAACGGTTTTTTATCTACGGTCTTTCCTTCCGGCCACTGGCGCCAATCGAAAGTTTCCTTAATGCCCTGGAGCGAATCCGAACCGTTTTTCTGCGCATCTTCTTCATCGTATCCCCACCAGCAGAAAAAATCGCTCGATAATTCTTTTCTGACCGGCTTTTGCGGCTGTTCCAGCGCGAATATTTCAATAACGCCTTCGGCCGTTACGGGTTTACCGTCGAGCGTTAAAGTTTCCACTCTTAAATCTACCGCCCTGTCGGATGTCTGCCACGGATCGGCGGCAAGTTTCGCTTCCATAGCGGTATAACCGACGCGGACCATGCCTTCGGCGCTTCTGGTCTCTCCGGAGCTGTCGGTGACGTCGGCATAGATTTTAAAATCGAACGAAGGCTCGCCGGACTTCGGTATGCTCAAATCGGGCTTTGCAGTGAATTTAATGCTGAACTTGCCGTCGATGCCGGTTTTAGTTTTGCCGCTGGTTATCTGCTGATCGGCCGTGGATATGTTATAGCGCGAGCATCCCCACCAGTAATACCACCAGTAAGGCATTCTAACTGTGCGCACCACTCGATAGCTGACGGCGGCGGAATCGAGCGCGGCGCCGGTATAGGCCGCGGCCAGGCCGGTGACGGTAACCTCGCCGCCGAGCTTATATCCGTCTTCGGGCGGATCGATCGTTACGGCGAACTTCGGGCGTTTATATTCTTCGACTCTCACCTGGCAGTTTCCGTTGGCGCCCTGCGCGTCGAGCGTCATAGCGCCAGTGCCGCGGTCGGACGGGGCGGTAAACGAACCCGAAAAAGAGCCGAAATCGTTGGTCGTGAGCTCGAGCTGTGACACCTGCTGATAATTAGCGTCGCGGAAAGCTACCTTAACCGGTTTGTTTTTGACTATTTCATAATTATTGCGCTGCTTATCGACGTTAATTACGATGCCTTTAAACTGTATGGTCTGGCCGGGGCGGTAAATGGCGCGGTCGGTGAAAAAAACCGTCTGAATATATGGAGTGTCGGCGGACCTTTCGCTTATATAAATTTCGCCCGGATCAAAAAATTCCGAACCTTTGCCGTCTTCGGCGTATACCATGAAACCGCGGTAATCGTCATTTTTCCTTTTATATTTAAACTGGAAGTAGCCGTTTTCATCGCTCGAAACGGTTTCGAGCACTTCGCTTTTTCTAACGTAACGCTGGCCTTTATAAAACTCCCGAACCGTATACAACTTAACGCGGACGCCCTTCAGCGGGTCGCCGGACGGCGCGTCGAAAATAAAACCTTCGACGGAATTATCGCGTGACCTGGTGACCAGCGAAAAATCGCAAACCCATAAAACGCAGTGCTGTATGTTGTTGTCCGCTTCGGAAAAGTCTTTTTTATGGCTGGCGAACACCCTGTAAAAACCGGCGGGAAGCTGCGGCGCCTCTACGAGCGCCTGCGCCTGCTTATAATCGGCGGTCGGTTTCAAAGACGAACTCCACTCGGCTTCAGGCTTTTTAGCGAGCATTTTCCGGATTTCGCTTTCGTCTATCCAGTTAAAGCTTTTACGGCCTTCTTCGGCGGTTTCGCCTTCGAGGCATTCTTTCCAGCTTTCCTTTACCACCCTAAAATTAAGCGTGTCGATGTTTTTGTAATTAACGGCTATCTTCGTCTTTTCGCCGCTCATTATGGAGCGTTCGGCGCTCAAGCTGTAGGAGCGCGATTTTATATTGTTTATGACCACGCGGCAGTTGGTGGCGCCGTCGCTCTCGGGATGGTCTTTAACCGCCTGTTCGGCCGTCTGAAGGGCTTTGACGTATTCGCCTTTGTCGTAGAGCTCCTGCGCTATGTAAAAAACCGCCAGCGCCGATAATTTCGAGCTTTTATATTCTGAAGCGATTTCGCCCATGCGCTTGATGAATATTTCCTGCTTGCCGTCTCCGGAAGATGCGTTTTTAACGTAAACCAGACGCCTGATTTCGGCGTCGATAAAAGCGTCTTTATCGGCGTCGGCCGCGTGGAATTTTAAAAGGCCCTGATATATTTTCAGCGCGATTAGTTTTACCGACGAAGTATCGGTGGTATCCGGAGAATAATCAGCGAATTTTGAATACTCTTCAAAAGCCGGCCCTGCAGCATCTATTTCAAACGCATCCGAAGGCGCTGCGCCGGCCTGCTCGCCCGATTCATAAAATTCGAGGGCCTTGTAGCATACGAAATCATAAACGGTGGGTATTATTTTTTCTTCGAGGTTGCCTTTTTCCAGTATTTGCGAATAGTCGGACAGCGGCATTTTTTTCAACGCTTCGCCATCTTCGAGCGCCTTCAGGTAAAGGCCGGATATTTCAGCGAAAAGCTTCGCCAGGTCCCATGTGGTAAAATCGCTCTCGTTAAGGCCGGCCGTCTGCGCGCGGTTAATGAAGCGGTAACGATTGTTCGAAAAATAATGCCAGTACCACTGGGCGAGGACCGTACGCATAACAGGTTTCAGCCTTTCATCGGCCTTTTCGATTTCTTCTTTTAAAAATTTTATTTTTTCATCCGCTTTATTGCCCTTGATATTAGTATCGAGAACTATGCGCTTCAAAAGCGCTTTGAGCGCCTCCGCCTGACGGCCTTCGGCCGACGCGAGCTTGTAAATTTCTTTAAGATTATCTATAGCGGTTTGCGGCAGGCCGTTATTTTCGGCCTCGCTCACTTTTTTCCAGAGATCTTCGGTTGATTGGGCCGAAAACGCCTGTTGAGGGAATAAATAAACGGCCAGTACGGATAATATCAGCACCGGCATGAACAGGTAAATTTTCATTAACACACTACACCTCTTTAATTTATTTTTGTATTTTTTTTAACGGCAGGCTGTTTATATAATTTATATAAGCAGCGTAAAGTAAGTTTACCACGAAAGCTATCAACTGTCAAAAATTTATTTTCTTTTTTTAAGCCGGCCGGCTGATTTTAAACGCGCGCCATACTTGACTAAAAATAGCGCAATTAAAGGCTTTGGCCGATCAAATATTTACTTGACAATTATGCTCATTTTTTGTTATAACATTATTGAAAAAATAAAATGGTAAATATTTTGGAGGAAAGATGCTAAGGCTAAAAGATATCATGCTCGAAACAGAAATGATAGGGCTTGCCGAAAAATTCGTTAAAGCAAGAGAAGATTATTTCGTAGAGATAGAAACCGCCGACGAGCTTACAATCGGCGGCAATTATTATTTCGGACTCGAACTTTCCATAGGTGAAATATGCGAAGTAAAAGCATGCGTCGTCGAACAACTCGGCGGCGGAGGGGCAAAAACATATAAGCTAAAGATTATAGAATGCGACGAAAAGTACGCCGCTCTTATAGCTCAGACGGTCAATCCTCAAAAACCAGGCGAAAAAGCCGGCGCCGAGCCTACATGGGCTTACGGGCTCAAACAGACGAATTCCTCATACGCCGTAATCGTAAACTCTCCGGCCGGCTTTTTTACGGCCGAGCACCTGAAGGCCGTCGCCGAAATAGCTGAAAAAGGTTATGGAATAACAAAACTCACTCACGCCCAGCGCATAGTGATACTTGTAAAGCCCGAACAGCTCGCCGAAGTAGAGGAAAAGCTCGCCAAAGTCAATTTACGCAAGGGCGTTATTCACCACGGAGTCAGAAACGTCCGCGCGTGCGCCGGCGCTCTTTGCAAATGGTCCAAAAACAACGACGCCATAGGGTTGTCGGTTGAAATAGATAAAAAGCTTTACGGCTTTTCGACTAAATTCGACGTCAAATTAGCGGTTTCCGACTGCATGCGCAACTGCTCCGAAAGCTACTGCGCCGATATAGGCCTCATAGGCCTCGACGGCGAATACCGCATGTTAATAGGCGGCCGCGGCTCGTCAATACCTTTCCGCGCGATAGAACTGATCCCGAAACTGCCTAAAAATAAAGTGGTCGATTGCGTAAGCAAATTCATCGACTGGTACGTTTCCGTCGCCAACGAACGCGAAAGGCTCTGCAAGACGCTCCAGCGGATCGGCGCCGAAATTTACGCGGCCAAACCGGAAAACGTCAGAAACGAAATTAAAGCGGCTTTCGATAAACTCGATTCTCCCGTCATGCGTTCCGGCGATTCCACATCGGAAGCGGCGCGGATGTTCGAACAGTATCTAAGAGGCCTCGCTGTCGATTCTATACGCCGGAATTTCACGGAGGTGGCTTGATGCCTGTCGGCTCGCATAAAGACGCCTTTTTAGCCCACCAGAAAGTTAAAAAAACATTCAACGATCAGGCCAACAACGATCTGCCGAAATCCGCCGCCCAGATACTTCTGGACTTTGTAAAAAACCAGCGGCAGATAGTATCTGAAAACGTCCCGGAATCGATAGAAATCAGCGATATCGAAAAATACGACAGGCAGAAAGTGGAAGAAGCGCTTCACTCCGTCGAAAATCTCTGCGGCAAATGCAATGAAAGCCACGAAAACAACTGCTTCGTCAATCAGGCGCGTCGCGTGCTGATCGCCATGCTTACCGGCGTTGACGTCAAAGAAAAATTCGACGGCGCTCAAAGCCTCGAAGAGCTTTTGAAAATCGCCGAAGATATGAAAACGCAAAAAGAAGCCGAAGAAAAAAGCAGGCTTGCGGTTTCCGAAGGCACGGCGGCCGGCGGAGAAAACGGCGGAGCGGCGGCCGGAACCGGCTATGAAAATATCGATAAGGATTTCGAAAAGCTCGGAGCGGGCCTTGCGAAGCTCAAAAAAGATTACTTCGAGCTCAAGGAAAAAGATATTTTTCGCGCCACGCTTATCGACGAGGTAGTCGATACGATAAAATCCGTAGCCGGCGGCGATTTCAAAAGCCCCATGCCGGTCCACGAAGACGACCAGCTCGGAAAAATAGCGGCCGCCTTCAACACCATGCTGGACACGATAAACCGCATGTTCATAAACCTGGACAACGAAGTCGCGAAACGCTCGTCCGAACTTAAAACGTTGATGGGCAACATAAAAATCGGCGTTTTCACGATGAACCGTGATCTAAGGATAAACCGCGAGTATTCGAAGGAATGCCTTAAAATTTTCGGATGCGAAGAGATCGGCGGCATGAATTTTCTCGATCTGATACAGGTTTACGACCGGCAGGCCGAAAAAAAAGAAGAGATAAAAAGATTCATCGGCCTTTATTTCGCGGGCCTCGCGCTGGACGACGATTCGATGAACACCCTCAATCCGTTAGCCGAGCATAATTTAAAAGACAAATACCTGCAATTCTCTTTTTATCCTATAAAAACAGGCGGCGGCGCCGTAGAGAATATGCTCGTACAGTGCCTGGATTTGACCGCCAATAAATTGCTGCAGATGGAAATCGACGCCAAAGACGCCGAAGGCCGCCAGATAAGAAAGATGGTGCTCAACCGCGAAGCTTTCAGCGATTTCATATCTGAAACGGTCAAAATGGTCCGCGACGCGTCAAAAATAATCGAAAAAAACATCGATTCCGAATCCCTTGCGGAACTCTACCGCATCGCCCACACCATAAAGGGCGGGGCGGGCTGCTTCGATCTGAACGAGCTGATAAGCCATGCGGCCGGCTTCGAAGACGCGCTCGGCCGTGCGATAAAAAACGGCGGCGGCGAAGAACTCCAGGCCATAGCGGCAGGAGTAAAAACTATGAGCGCGCTGGTGGATAAAACCATATCATATTCCGAAAAAATTTTTGGAAAATCCGCAGCGGCCGGCGACGAATTCGAATTCAGCTTCAAAAAGTCCCATCTGGACGAGCTCATAAAAAAAATCAAAGATGCGGCGGCGGCCGGCGGAAATATCGGCGCGGCGGCGGAATCTTTTTACGAGCTTCCGGCCGGCAGGGTTTTTGCAAAAAGCATAGCCATGGTGGCTCCTCTTGCGCAAAAGCTGTCCAAGGAAATCAAGCTCGAAGTAACGGGCGCCGAAACGCTCATACCGTTTTCGATGTGCTCCAAATTATCCGAAGTGATGCTCCACCTGGTCAGAAACGCGATCGACCACGCCATAGAAACTCCCGAAGAACGCGAAGAGGCCGGAAAGCCCTTCGAAGGCGCCATAAAGATATCCGTCATCCGTACGGGCGGCTTTATCGAGATAACCGCCGGCGACGACGGGCGCGGGCTGGACCCCGTAAAAATTTCCGAAAGCGCCCTAAAAAAAGGCATAGTAAGCGAAAACGAACTTGCCTCAATGGACGACGCGCAGAAAGTTTCGCTTATTTTCAGGCCGGGCTTTTCTACGAAATCCGACGTAACGAACATTTCAGGGCGCGGAGTCGGCATGGATATCGTAAAAAACGCCGTAGAAAAAGATTTGAAGGCTTCGCTAAAAGTGGACAGCGTTCCCGGGCAAGGCGCAAAATTTACGATAACGGCAGCTTTATAATTTAAAAAACGCGCCGTAAAAGCACAAATTAATAACGAAAGAGGCTACGATTTGATAGGGGTTTCCAAACTTTTATGCGGCCTGGTTACGCCGCACGACGTTTTAAGATACGGCAGAAATTCGCAAGACCTTCCGTCTAACATGCTGCAATTTTCCCGCGACAAAAAACCCATCGTCGTGTGGAACTCTACGAAAGCCTGCAACCTGGGCTGCAAGCATTGCTATATAAGCGCCAATCAGGCCCCCGACCCGGACGAACTCACTACCTCGGAAGCCATGGCTTTTATAGACGACATTGCCTTCTTCGGCGCGCCGACGCTTTTATTTTCCGGCGGCGAGCCGCTCACCCGTCACGATCTCTTCGATCTGGGAAAATACGCGAAGGCGCGCGGATTAAGAACGGTAATTTCGACCAACGGAACTTTAATAGACGAAACCGCGGCCGGCAAAATAAAAGAAGCGGGGTTTTCATACGTGGGCGTGTCGCTTGACGGCCTGCGCGACATCAACGATCATTTCAGGGGCCTCGACGGCGCGTTCGACTCGGCGATGGAAGGCATTAAAAACTGCCTCAGGGCCGGGGTTAAAGTAGGATTGCGCTTTACTATAAACAGGGCTAATTATGAACAAATTCCAGATATCTTCGACATAATGGCAGAAACCGGCATACCGAGAATTTGCTTTTATCACCTGGTTTATTCGGGGCGTGGAAACAAAATCAGGGACCACGCTCTTACGCTCGCGGAAACCAGGCGCGTCAGCTCGCTTATATTCAATAAAACCGTAGAATCTTTTAAAAGCGGCCGCCGGATAGAAGTCCTTACGGTAGACAACCATTGCGACGGAGTTTATCTTTATCTGAGGGCCCTTAAAGAAAACCCGGAGCGCGCGGCGGAAATATATACGCTTCTGGAATATAACGGCGGCAACAATTCGGGCATAGCTATTTCATGCGTGGACCAGCACGGAAACGTCCATCCCGACCAGTTCTGGCGCCACTATTCTTTCGGCAACGTTAAAAAAAGGCCGTTTTCACAAATTTGGCCCGACGTTTCCGACGATCTCATGGCGAAACTGAAAGATAGAAAATCGCATTTAAAAGGGCGCTGCTCCGTATGCAAATTTTTGAATATATGCAACGGCAATTTCAGGGTCCGCGCCGAATCCGTTTTCGGCGATATATGGGCGCCAGATCCGGCGTGTTATCTTACCGACGCCGAAATAGGCCTCGATGAAAAACTCGCCGGAGAGCTCGAACGCAAAGGGCAGTTATACCGTTTCGACTGGTTCGAATAAGCTTATTATTAAAAAGGGAAATCGCCGGTCGCCGGTTTTCCTTGAGACGGATCGCCAGGGGGCGTCTGTGAGCCGGCCGGAGGCGCCGCGTTTTTTTGAACGGCGCTTTTTTTACTCTCCAGTTTTTTTTCGTAATCGGCAAGCAGCGTAACCCTCGTGTGGCGCGGAAGGGCGACTACCCTTATAGGCTTGTTCTCGAGCACGGGACATACGCTTTCGCAGATTCCGCAGCCGTTACAGAAGGCGCGCCTTATTTTCGGAACGAAAACGTCGCCCTGGCGGACCATATAAACAGCGCCCGTGGGGCAGTGTTCCGCGCATGAGCCGCAGTCGATTTTTTCTTTATACGGTATGCAGTCGGTCTTTGCGCTGGTATCAAGAACCACTTTTCCTATAGCGGTAGTCTTTTTGACATCCAGCGGCAGATAATTAAGCGCGCCGGCAGGGCAGACCCCGGTGCATACGTTGCATTCATAAGAACAGTGGGATTTTTCAAAATCCAGGCGCGGCTTCGAGAGGCCCGCCGGGCCGTTTTCAAAAAGCGCCGGCTTCAATACGCCTGTCGGGCAGTTGGTTATACATAGATGGCAAGCGGAGCACCTCGAAAAAAAATCGAAGGCATTGCCGGCCCCCGGAGGAATAGCGAATTTAATTTTTTTAATGTCTTTAAAAACAAGCGGCAGCTTCGAAAGGTAGCCGGCAGAAAAAATTCCGGCAAGAAGGGCCGAAGACCCGGTTATAAAAGCGCGGCGCGAGCCGTGAGCGCGGCCGCCGCCGGGCGTTTCGTCCGATAAATTCCCGGGCGCGGCGGCGTTTCTTTTGAAAGAAACCGAAAGAATCCTTTTCGGGCATACGTTAACGCATTCGAGGCATGTGACGCAGGTGGCGTAATCGACCGCGCCGTCGGTTATAGAGCCGGAAGGACAATTTCTTTCGCATTTTTTGCATCCGGGGCAGGCGGAATTCAATTCTATCTTCAAAAATCCCGTTCTGAAAACAAGAGAAAATAACGCGCCGGACGGGCAGAGAGTATTGCAGAACCATCGCGGCCTGTAAGCTCCTATTATAAAAAGCGCGGCGACGAATATAAAAGAGTAATAAAAATCGAAACCCGCATCGATTCCTTCGGTTTCAATCTGCAGAAAACTCGTTTTATTTAAATAACCGGAGAAAGGCGACAGCGCGTTATTAAAAACGGGCACCGCGAAAGAATTTAAAATCCTTCCGAATATGCTGAAATGATCGAGCCAGCCCCAGAGGCCGTTTCCGAACAATACTGAAAAAACCGTTAAAAATAAAACGAAGACGCCCGGCCACATAAAACTCTTAACGCGGCCCGGCTTAAATTTGAGCCGGCGGGTTATAAGCGACATTATGTCCTGCAAAAATCCCATCGGGCACAAAAAAGAGCAGTAAAAACGGCCGAACACGGCCGCTGCGGCGAACAAAAC
>MWBZ01000125.1 GCA_002069765.1 bacterium ADurb.Bin243 | reverse complement strand
GGGCGGCGGCCGTTTTTATTTCTGCGAAGAGGCGGGCTCGCTTCCTTCCGTTTTCGTCCAGGAAACTCTTAAAAGCACCCGTAATTTGATAGTAGAAGAAGTGTTTACGCCGAAAGCCGTAAACCTCAATCCGCTCTTTATGTCGATCGCGCCCGAAAAGATCGCCGCGATGCCAAAACTTAAAGGCTATGTGGCTACAACTATAAAACCTAACGCCGTGTTGTATTTAAAGTCCAGAAACGACGATCCGCTGCTGGCCACTTTACAATGCGGCCTTGGAAAGAGCGCAGGTTTCATGTTCGACCTTTACGGAAGGTGGAGCGGAGAATTTGCCGCCTGGAGCGAGTTCGGGATGCTGCTGGAAAACACCGTAAAATTTTTATTGAGGCCGGATTTTTCTTCGAATATAACATTCGGCGCCGAGCGTGACGGCGAATTTCTTACCATAACGGCTAAAACTCTCGATCCGCAAATGAAATATATAAATTTTCTCGATTCGGCGCTTACTTACACGGACGCCGGAAATAATTTCAAAACGGCCGAAGTGATACAAACTAAAGCCGGCACCTATACGGCTAAAGTAAAACTCGAAAAGGAAGGCAATTACTTTTTTTCACTCAGCCAGAAAGGCCGTGACGGCGAATCGTTTCACGGGGTTTTCGGCTACAGCTACCCTTATTCGGACGAGTATGTTACCGGCGCAGATTCACTCGCCGTCCTTGAAAATATAGCGTCGGCTACCGGCGGAAGGCAAATCGATGAAGAAAATTACTACGATATTCTCATTTCGAAAAAAAATCAGATTAAAACCCGCAGAATGCCGGTACGAAATTATCTTTTGCAGCTGGTCATGCTGTTGTTTCTTCTGGAAATACTTTTCTGGCGCGTCGATTTTTCCGCCGAACTGGCCGCGAATATTAAAAAAAGGATTTTATCCGCGGCCGATTATATCTTTGCGCGTCCGCAAAAAGACGTCGAACACAGTGAAAGCGTCGGCAGGCTGCTTCATATAAAAAGCAGGTTTAAAACCGGCGACGATTCGAAAGGCGCTCCGTACGATAAAAACTCGTCATCCGCAGCCCAGGATTTGCCGAACGCGGGAGCCAAAGAGAATAAAGGCCCGTTCGATGGAGTTTCAAAAACGCCCGATAGAGCAGCCGCGCCTGCCGCCGAAAAAAAAGAAGACGCGCAGGTTGAAAAATCAGGTATAGACGGTTCTTCCAGAGACGATGAACCCGGCGGATTCACTAAAAAATTATTGAAAATAAAAAAGCCTAAAAAATAAAATATGATAAAATTGTTTGCTAAATTACATTTTTTATGCTATAAATAACAATGGAATTATTATAAAGGACAATTTTAGTCGGAAAAAATACGGCCCGTTTTTTTTCCTTTTGAAAGAACGGTTAACTAAATGCTCGACTTTCTGGATATACGCACTATAGCTTTTATATATTTTTTCTTAAGCACTCTTTTAAGCGTGCTTTATTTGTTGCTATGCGCCGGACGCCGTTCATATCCAGGTTCTTTTGCGCTTGGAATGAGCATATTCATTATATCCCAATCGTTCATATTATTTACGCTCCAAAAAGTCATACCTGATTTTTTCTCGATTTTTTTATTTAATACTTTTACTCTTGCCGGCGTGTCTCTTACCCCGATCGGTTTCCGTCTTTTTCTGGGCCTGCCGCCCCGTTATGGCTATTATGCTTTAATATTAACGGCCGCTTCGGCTTCTATTTTTTATTTTTCCATGATCAATCCCATATATCTTTTTAGAAATTTTACTTTGGATATAGCTTATATTTTGCTTTGCGGCGAAACCTGCTATATTCTTTTTACCGTATATCTTAAAAATTTAAAATTGGTGTCCCGCGTAACTGGAACGGTTTATCTGTTCATAACCTCGTTTTTTTTAATTAGGTTTTCATACTTTTTATCCGTCAAATTCCCTGAGTTTAACTATATGGCCGATGCGCCAGCCGGCGAATTTAAATTTTTCGCCGTTTCAACCATGCTCGTAGCTCTCGTTTCGAGCGTGGGTGCGATATTTTGCTTTATGGCAATGGTCATTACACGGCTTGCAGGCGAATCCAGGGAAAACGAAAAAAAATTCGGGGCATTATTTGAGCACGCCCCCTATCCTGTAGCGCTTTCCGATGTCTCGAACGGTCGGATTATAGACGTAAATAATAAATGTCTCGAAATTTTTGAAAGCGATAAAAAAAATGTAATCGGCAAAACGTCCATTGAATTAGGGATTATAACGCCCGCTCAGCGCGAAGAGATAGTCCGAACCGTGGCTAACGAAAAATTTATTTCCGATTTTGAAATCGAATTTATTACCCGTAGTGGAAACGCTCTCAATCTTTTGCTTTATTCATGCATGGTCGAAATATCCGGAACCTCTTTTTTAATTTCCGCTTTTATAGATAACACGCTCCGCTTCAGGTACGAAAAAGAGATACTATACAGCAAACGCCTTCTGGGCGAAATTAACGCTCAAAAAGACAGCCTGCTGGGCGTCATAGCTCACGACCTGCTCGGGCCTTTCTCGGCCGTAAAGGAAATGAATAAGTTATTGATAAATCAATATGACGATTTCGGCCCGGCTGAAATAAAATCGTCGCTGGAGCAGATGAACTCATCGCATGATAAAGCTTATGCGCTCCTGGAAAATCTTTTAAACTGGTCGCGTGCGGCGGCGGATAAAATCGTTTTCAAACCGGTGGAATTGCGCCCGTTCCAGATAGTAGAAAATATCAAGGAACATGAAAAAGACCGTATAATATCCAAAAAAATAAAATTTTTAAACCGGCTGGAAGATAATTTAGCCTTTTATTGCGATGAAAATATGTTTTATTCTATACTCCGAAATCTTATCGTAAACGCCATCAAATACAGCCGTGAAAGCGGAGAAATCGTCGTCGGCAGCCGTGATGAAAATAATTCCATTATATGGATCAAAGATGAAGGCATAGGCATGAGCGAAGAAGAAGCCTGTAAACTATTCAAGCCAGGCAAATTTTTATCGCGTGAAGGTACTTACGGTGAAAAAAGCTTCGGGTTCGGACTGGCGATCGTTTACGATTTCGTTACCAGGCACGGCGGCAGCGTCAGAGTGGAAAGCGCAAAAGATAAAGGCTCTACATTTTTCGTTACGCTGCCCAACCGAAAGTCATGATCGCTTATCGGTTTATTCATAAAAACTAACGGTAAAAAAAAGGGCCGCAATTTTGCCGGCCCTTTTAGTTATATTAATATTTTTGAATATTCTTTTTTTAATTTATCATTTAAAAGGATTGTCTAAATTTTCTTTTGCATAGAACTGGTCCAGCGCATTCTGCGCGTCTTTGTCTGCGTCGAATTTAGGAAGCGGCATATTGAACCCCTTGAAAATTTTGTCGAGATAGTTGGTAGCGTTGGGGTTGGGAATGAATTTTTTCGCGGCGGCGTCCCACTTTTCGGCTACGAGGAATTTTTTCGAAAGCAGCGCGACAATGGAATTGACCGCATCAGGCATGTTTTCGGCGGCTTTGGCGAGCGCTTCGTCTTTATTTTTAAATTGAGTCTGGACTTCTTTTTTGATGTTTTCCGCGATATCGCGTACGAGGCCGCCTGTAAGCCCTTTTACCTGGTCTTTGAGCATGCCGAGAACTTCGGTTAATATGGCCTTGCCAGCGTCGTCGAGCTTGGGATCGTCGAATACGGTCTGCAAACCGGAGCTGCTGAGAACTAACTCGAGAACTTCGTCAACTTTTTCGGTAACGAATTTCGTTATGACTTCGGTCGCGAGAGTGGCGATGACTTCTTCCTTCATGGCGAGCCTGAGTTTGTCGGAAAGGCCTACCACATAGGAATTTACCATGTCGCTTATCTTGCTTTCGTCGGGAAGCGCCGTGTAGATTTTATTTCTTACTTTATCGACCAGCGCGGTATATTCTGCCTGAGTGCCGGCGATTTCACCCGCGATTCTTTCCGTGGGGTCTTTAAAAGTTATATATTTACGCAGTTCTGCGCCGGTTATGGTTCCAGCGTCCTTGAGCTTTTCGCCGTATTTCGTTAAAATGTTGTCGATGTCCGCGGCCGCCAGAGCGCGGTTTAATATGGCATTTTTCATGGCTTCGCCGGCGTTGCCGCTGTTGATTACGTCGGTAAGTATGGCCGCCGCGGCGCAAAGGTTAGGGTCGCTGGAAGCTTTGTTCACCAGGTCTATAAAATTGCCCTTTACGGAATTTATCATCGCGTTTATCTGAGCATCGTTGATGAATTTTGAGTAGAGGTTCTGCGCCTCTTCGAGAACTCTTCCGGTAAGGGCGATCATTACTTTTTCTAATATCTGGTCTTTAGCGTCTTTTACCAGATCGGGAATAAGGGTCTTAAAATTTTTAGCCCAGTTGATGATATCGAGGGCTGATGAAAAATCCATGGTAAGGGGAGGTGAAAGCGTTATGCTGACGAGGTTGTTGGAAAAAACCGGGTTTACGTTCCAGCTGGGCTGATTGCTATATGCCACTTCGTCGCTGATGAAGATTATATTATGCGCTTTGCCTACCTGAGCTTTGCCGATAAGGTTGTTATCCAGCGACGCTTCAGCTTCGATTCCTACGCCGAGAGTGTGCGTGGTCGATTCTTTTCCGGGTATCGGAATATCTTTGAATTCGAGTTTGGAAATGTTTTTATAAGATTTAGTCTGCTTTACTTCGCCGTAGTCGAAAAGCGAGAAAACTTTCTTGCCGTCCTGCGACTTGGCGGCTTTAACGAAATTCATTTTTGTGACGGTTTTATTGACCATTTTTTTCGCCTGGTCGTATGAATATTCGATTTTTTCAAGAGTGAGCTGATCGGATTTTTTTATTTCGGGGTTTTCTACGGATCTAATTATTACTATGCTTTTACCGTCGCCGGATATGGTTACGCAAGGAGTCACTATAGGGGCCGATTCGTTTCCGGTGAGTATGTCGCCCCTTTTAGCCGATTTTATATCGAAGGTCATAGCCTGCACGACTAAAGAAGCCGCTTCGTTGGCCTGGCTCGTCTGGGTAATGAACGTAGTGTAACCGCCTATCACAAAGGTAAACGCGGTAAGGGCTATCAGCATTTCAAGGAATGTGAAGCCGGCCGAGCGTTTGTTTAACGAATGAAACCTAATCATAAAAATACCTCCCGGTTATTTCTTAAATCAAATGATAAAAAGTTATAATCATCATAATGTGTTACGGTGTTAATAAATTATATTACAAGTTCCTTGCAGAGCAAAGATTTTTGAATTACAAATCTCTGGTCGCCGGCGGAAAAATTGCCTTCGTACCACCATACGTGAACGGTTATAAGTACGGTGTTCTCATCGTTATTTAAAAAAGAGAGCGTGATTTTTCTTTTGAATTTTTTATAATCGGGATTATTTGCGTAAGAAAATCCTGCCGCGTTTTGCTGTGAAGTGACCTGGACGTTAGGCTCCGGATTTTTTTGGCCGCTTATAATCAAAGCTTTTAGTTCCGGATAGGAAACGGCCCGGTATTCTTCTATTTTTTCCTGCGCGAGACGCAGCGCCGTTTGAACGTCTTCGGTATGTATGGTGTATTTTTTAAACGAGGTGAAGACGTTTACCGACGGAAGAATTGCCACGGCCAGAATAGCCAGCGCGATAAGTATTTCTACAAAAGTCACGCCTTTCGCGGAGCATATTAAATTTAATGGATATATTTTTAATTTAACGTTTTTCATGTATGCACCTCGTTAGTTTTTGACGTTGTTTATCTTATACGTGCTGAACTGGTTGGCGATGACCGATCTGTAGCGGTCGGGAACGTATCTTCCGACGTAAGGTATCAGCGACAGAAACGAACTGGTGGTTATTTCTGGGGTGTACCAGACCGTAAGGTCGCGGGATATCTGGCCGGGATTGAATTTTTCACATACGAGATTGCCCATTATGTGAGTGGACGCTCCTATGGCCACGCCGTTTTTGGCGTAAACAGGCGCGAGTATTCTGCAGTTTGCCGAGGTGCGCAGCGTTCCGAAGCAGATTATGGAGAAGGGGATTATCCTGTTTCCGTCTTTGGGTTTGTGAACTATGTCGCCGGTGACGGTTAGATCGCCGTTTACGACGAGCTGGCCCGCGCCGTAGAAAGTGCCGGAAACTGACGCGCTTCCTTCGATGTAAATAACGCCGTCTATCTTGACTATGCCGCCGCTGTCGCGGATAGTTGAATCGGAGCTGAACTCGCCGCCGCTTTCATAGCACATCGACGATTTTTTGCGGTATTGATCGGGGGTGTATATGTTTTCTATCATGCCGTTAGTTTCGGCTTTGGGCTCTTTTTCGAAGAATGAATAAGAATAGCCTTTTTCTTCGCATTTATACTTATAGGCACCTGCGCCGAGCATACATGGAGGGAAAGGCACCGGGAAGCTGAAACCGACTCCGTCCACGCGCGTATAAGTTTTTGCTACGTTGCCGTTGATTTTCATATTGAGCGGAGGAGAAAGGCACCAGTCGCCGAATAACTGAGTGTTGTTTCCGGATTTATCGGCTATGGCTTTTACCACTTTGACTATTCCTATTACGCCGATAGGCGGGACCGATATCCATGGAAACCAGGGAATCGCGTCGGCCGGCGGCGCGCCGAGGAAGAAAGCCCTCGGCAGGAAGCACTTGCCGTATCCGTAATTTCCGAACATCGTAATAGCGGGAGTGTGACTCGGGTAAATAAGAAGAAGGTCGTTGAGGCCCGTCGGGATTTTTTGCTTGCCCGCTCCGCCGATATGGCAAAGGCCCGGAAAACGGACTATTTTTAAACTGAATAATCCTTTGAAAAAGCTCAAAATATCGTTGAGCTCAAATTTGCCTTTGTAGTCGGGATCGAGGTTGAGGTTCATAACTTTAAATTTTCCGCCGCCGGTCCTGCCCCACGCCTCTTCGCCGAATGTCTGATTGTCTTTGTTGAGCCAGTAGAACGAATAAAGCGGGTTGGGAGCAGCGCAATCCACGACTTTTACGTCGCGGGTGGCTTCGACTTCGAGTTTTATTGGAATGCTGGAGCCGGCCGGGACGTATTCTACTCTTACGGTGTAGGCGAGCGTGGCGAGTTTTTCTATGACTACGTCCGCTTTGATAGGCATTATATCGCCTATTTTAAGCTGGCCGGCTATACTTTCGAGCGCCTTGGAGAGCATGGCGCCCAGATCGAATTCGACGGTGAGAAAGTTGCCGAGAACCCCCGCCAGTATGTCTCCGATTGGTATCGGAATGCCCATGATGCTTATGGTAAGGCCTTTTATGAACTGGCTGAGATCTATTTTAAATTTTATATCGTTGAGGCCGAGAAAGTCGAAAAGCTGGTTGCCGAGTTTTTTTATCCAGTCCTGCAGAAAGCCTTCGTCGGTGACTGCGCCGGGCCAGAGAACCGTTCCGCTGTCGGATAATACGGGCTTCATGTCTTTGAGCATCATCGTGAGCTCGACCTTTGTGCGCGAATCGTCGCCGCCGAGCTCCCTGATATACTGAGTTATTCCGAGAGCGCCGGCGTTGAGGGTCTGCTTGCTCCATGTAGGAGATAATCCCAGAGAATCGGGCGAAAGGGAGATTTCGGCGTTGAGCCCCGCTATGCCGGTTGAAGCGCCTACGCCGCCGGTAACTACGATTCCGGGGACGCGCATTTTAAGATACCATGAGGAAGACGGGTTGCTGAGCATAGAGACAACGCCCTTGACGATATCGACAGGATTTAAATTGCCCATGTCGTTCATTTCGGTGCGTACCTTGTAAGTGCCGGCTTCGAGAGCGGCATCGGCCAGCAGCTTGGCGTTTTCGACGTTGACTATATGAAAAGTCTTGGCATCCTGGTTTTTGGAAAAATTTACGGTGAAATAGGCTGTGAGAGCTAGCATTGAAACAATGGCTATCGCCAGCGGTATCACGAATCCTTTTTTATATCTGGCGCGCATGGCGCCGATTGAAAGAGAGGTTTTCCACTTCATATTAACCACCCGCTTTTTATTAATTACTCAAATACAAAAATAACGAACTTGAAGCGCCGGTATCAAAAATCGCGAAATTAAAAGTCGCGGGTTTTTTTGGGCGGTTTGAAATCCATTTTGGGTTTTTCGGCGAGCAGCCTTTTTATAACGTCTTTTGATTCAGGCGGCTGGCCTATGGTTAGCATTTTTTCCGAGCCGGGAAAAGCTTTGAAATAAAGTTTGGAATTGTTGATAATAAGGGCCGCCTGAGCCTTTTTTTCCTGCTCTTTATCGCCCGCTTTTTTATAGATTTCTACAAGATATCCGAGGGCCAGCGACTTTAAGTAAATATTCGGCGACTGTTGGGCAAGGTTGGCTAAAATATCTACCGCTTCTTTGTATCTGCCCCGGTTGTAATATCCTAAAGCTTCAAGGTATAGAGGGTGTTTTTCAGCCTGGTCTATCTGCGCTGAAAGCGCTGAATTAAAATTGGCGTTTTCGACCATGGGCTTGATCTGATTGTCGTAATAATTGTCGAAAGATCCTTTTTCCATAGGCTCTAAGGGTTTGACCGTCTCTTCGTAATAATCGCTGGTGTCCCAGCTGAAAGAAGAAAGAGAACGAACGGCCGCTACGTGCGAGAATTTATTTTTTCCGGGAGTTTTACGCTGGCCTACGAAAAGAGAATCGAGCGCCGCCTCGTTTTGAGCTTCGCGCGAAGCGTATTTTTTGGCGCCCGGAGTCGTCTGGGCCGGTTTTTTGCCGAAGGTGAACCCCTGATCTTCGGCCTGGTCCGTTGAAGTTCCACTGCGGCGGTTGTCGGCGAAGTAAATTGCATAGATAATGCCGCCTACGACTACGATCATCAATAATACCAGCGAATAAAACTTCAGGCTGCTGGAGTCGTCTGGTTTATATGGTCCCGGCATAAATAGCCTCCGTTTTAATAAAATATCTATATAACATTTAAACGGGCGGGGGTAAAAATGAAAAATAAACCCGCCTATTTATATTATATCAAATTTTTTCAAAGCTTGCGGCTTTTTTTTTCTCTATTCAAAAAAACAAAGCTGGTCCGTTTTGGGAAGCGATTTAAGAGAGCCTATGGCGTCGAGAGCCTCTATAACGCTTTTTGATACTCCGGCGCGGTCCTTGAAATCTTCGACCGATATAAACGGGCCTTTCTGCGCTTCTTCGAATATTCTGCGGGCGGCGACATTGCCGAGGCCCTGCACGGAGCTGAACGGGCATATCAGGCCGTCTTTATCTTTTGGCGTGAATTTTTCATAATGAGATTGGTAAATATCGACGGGGTGAAACTTGATTCCGCGCGCGAGCGCTTCGAGAACTATTTCCAGGACGGTGTATAAATCGAAATCTTTTGCCGTGGCTTCTTTGCCTTTAGCCAGAACGCCGCTCATGGTGCTGAGGATATATTCGCGGCCTTTGAGCACTATTGCGGCGTCGAAGGACGAAAGGCCCTTCGTGGAAAAATAAGTGGAATAAAACGCCTGAGGGTAGTTGACCTTAAAATAAGCTATCCTGAAAGCCATCATGACGTATGCGGCGGCGTGAGCTTTAGGGAACATGTACTTGATTTTGTTACAAGAATCTATGTACCACTGGGGAATATTATGTTGTTTCATGGTTTCGGCCATATCGCCTTTGAGACCCTTGCCCTTGCGGACGTTCTCCATAATGTCGAACGAAGCTTTGTTCGGCATTTTATGTTCGATAAGATAATTTATTATGTCGTCGCGCACGGAAATAACTTCTGAAAGTTTCGCGTCGCCGGATTTAATATAAGATTGGGCATTGTTGAGCCAGACGTCGGTCCCGTGTGAAAGGCCGGAAATGCGGACGAGCTCGCCGAAAGTGGTCGGCAGGGTTTCTTCGAGCATTCCGCGCACGAAGGACGTGCCGAACTCGGGAATGCCGAGCGTGCCCAGTTTTATTCCATTGATATCTTCGGGGGAGATACCCAGAGCGTCGAGGCCCGAAAAAAGCGAAAGCGTTTTTTTGTCGTCGAACGGGATTTCATATACGTTTACGCCCGTGAGGTCCTGAAGCATTTTTATGAACGTGGGGTCGTCATGGCCCAGAAGGTCGAGTTTCAATAATTTTTTATCGATGGCGTTGTAGTCGAAGTGAGTGGTTATTGTGCCGCCGCTTCTGTCGTTGGCCGGATAGTTGATGGGCGTGAATTCGTGAACGTCGCGGCCTTTGGGTATTATCATTATGCCGCCGGGGTGCTGGCCGGTAGTGCGTTTTACTCCGCTGCAGCCGATGGAAAGGCGGTTCATTTCTGCCATGCGTTTTGTCAGCTTGCGCTCTTCGAGATAGGTTTTGACGAAGCCGAAAGCTGTTTTATCGGCTATCGTCGAAATAGTTCCGGCGCGGAACACGTTGTTTTCGCCGAAAATGA
>MWBZ01000124.1 GCA_002069765.1 bacterium ADurb.Bin243 | reverse complement strand
CCGTTTTGAGGGGATTCAGGCGCAGCCCGACGTTCCTCGGCCGGTCGTAGGCCGCGAGAAAGGCGCCGAAGTCCGCGCCGAGCAGCTTCTGCATCCGGGAAAGAAAGCCTTCCGGCAGCATATCGGACACCTCCAAAATCTCAAAATACACGATTATTATAGGAGATTTCCGCATAAATTGAAAGAGGCAGTTTTCCCGGGGACGGAAGAAAAAAGAGGTTGACATTTAAGGACAGGTCTAGTATAATCATTTCGCTGCCCAGATGCTGGTATAGCTCAGTTGGTAGAGCAGCTGATTTGTAATCAGCAGGTCGGGGGTTCAAGTCCGTCTACCAGCTCCATCGTCGGAAGACGCTCGTTCCATCGCAGCAAACTGAATATGGGGGAATTCCCGAGTGGCCAAAGGGGACAGACTGTAAATCTGCTGTCAGTGACTTCGGTGGTTCGAATCCACCTTCCCCCACCAAAAATACCGGATGCCCTTTGGGGCAGCCGGTATTTTTCTCCGGTGGGGCCGTGGATTCGAAGTTTATACCCGTGAGGGTGAATTTGCCGGGGCCTCGACGGCCGGGCGTTTAATATGTGCGGAAAAACATCCATCAGGGAGCTTATGGCCCTTATCTCCCGCTGCCGCCATTTTATAACCAACGATTCAGGCGCCATGCACATCGCGGCAGCTTTCGATATTCCCATAACCGCCATATTCGGCCCTACAGACCATAAATCCACATACCCGCTTTCGCGCGATTATAAAATTATCAGGCGTGAAATTCCATGCGCCCCCTGTAAACGCCGGGAATGCCCCCTGGGACACCATTTATGCATGAAAAACATAGATACAGAAACCGTTTTAAAAAGTTTAGCCGAAGATATAGAAAGGAATACTTTATGTCAAAAATAGCTGTTTTCATCGACCGCGACGGGACCATGTCCGAAGAGGTCGGCTACGTCAACCACCTCTCGCGCTTCAAACTCCTGCAAAATACCGCGGCCGCCATAAAGTTATTGAACGACGCCGGTATCCTGGCCATAGTAGCCACTAATCAGGCAGGCGTCGCCCGCGGATATTTCGTAGAAGATATGATCGGCAAAGTGCATGAAAAGCTCAAAAACGAGCTGGCCGCGTCCGGCGCGCATTTAGACGCAATATACTACTGCCCGCATCACCCTTCGGCCGGAAAGCCTCCATACCGCGCCGATTGCGATTGCCGCAAACCCAGGCCCGGCATGATTTTAAGGGCTAAAGACGAATTCGGCATAGATCTGCAGCGTTCATATATGATAGGCGATAAGATATCCGACGTGGAATTCGGCCAGAAGCTCGGCCTGAAAAGCGTAATGGTAATGACCGGATACGGCATCGGCGAATACGAACACCAGCGCCAGGACTGGAAAACGACACCCGATTTCATGGCCGAAGACCTGCTCGGCGCCGTTAAGTGGATAATCGAAGATATCGCCGCCTCCCGCCGCAAATCGCTATAAATCTTACCTGCCGGAATCATCTGTTAAAAAGACGCAAAAAGGGGTAGGGTTTTTAAAAACCTCTACCCCTTTCATTTTCCATCGCGATTTTAGCCCGGCGCAATCAGCTTATATTTATTGCCTTATAAGGACAGTACTGAACGCAGATGCCGTCCTTCTGGCATTTTCTTAAATTTTCCTCGTTTACGACGACTTCTCCGCTTTTCATTTCAAATATCTTGAACGCGCAAACGGCCACGCAGTCGCCGCAGGACGTGCATAACGCCCTGTCGAACGAAAGCTTTAATTTATTCTCCGCGCATTCAAACATCGAAATACGCTTCGTTTTAAACGCCTTAACGGCGTCCGCGGAAGCTTCCTCGGGGACGAAAGTTATTTTTTGTATTTTCATTATATTAGTAGACCCGGCTTTTCCAAAAGGAATTCCTGCAGTTATGAGTATGTGGTCGCCGTTTTTAACCATGCCGCTGGCGATAGCCGTTTCCTCGGAACGCATCATAACCTCTTCAAGGCTCGTGACGCGGCTTATGGTGGCCGGCAAAACGCCCCAGTATAAATTTATACGGCGGCTGATCTTATCCGATACGGTTATTGCCATTATAGGCAGGCTGGGACGGTATTTCGATATCAAAAGCGCCGTGCGGCCGCTTTCAGTGTAGGTTACGATAAGCTTGGCGCCTATGTCTATAGCCGTATGAGTGGTGGCATAGCAAAGGCCGTCGGCGACCATATGGATGGGGTTAAAAGACTTCGTAAGATTTTGACGGTTCCTCAAAACGAAACGCTCGACGTCTTCCGATATTTTTGACATCACGGCTACCGCTTCTTCTGGATAATTGCCAGTGGCCGTTTCCCCCGAAAGCATTATCGCATCGGCGCCGTCTATTATGGCGTTGGCGACGTCCGAAGCCTCCGCCCTCGTGGGCATCGGGTTATCCACCATGCTCTCGAGCATCTGGGTGGCCACGATTACCGGCTTTCCCGCCTGATTGCATTTTTGTATAATCGTCTTCTGTATAGTCGGAACTCGCTCCGGCGAAAGCTCCACTCCCAGATCGCCGCGCGCGACCATTATCGCGTCGGCCGCCTTGAGTATCGAATCGAAATTTTCGATCGCTTCGTGACGCTCTATTTTAGCCACCAGAGGAGTATCTTTCTTATGCCTGTGAATGATTTCCTTCACTCTTTCTATGTCGCTCGCGCGGCGGACAAATGAAAGCGCGATATAATCCACGTCGTGCTCCAGAACGAATTCTATATCTTTTAAGTCTTTTTCAGTAACGGCAGGGGCCGATACGTTCACGCCGGGAAGATTTATGCCCTTCTTGGATTTCAACAAACCGCCTTTTATAACGGCACACAAAACATCGGTGTCGGAGACGACTTCTAAAACACGAAGTTCGAGCCTGCCGTCGTCAAGGAGTATCCTCGACCCCGCCATTACGTCGTGCGGAAGGTTTTTATAAATAGTCGGAATTACATCGGGCCCGCTCACGCCTTCGCGGGTGGTAACCGTAACTTCGGTTCCGCCTGCGAGCTCGATCGGTTTTTCGAGCGCCGCCACCCTTATTTTCGGCCCCTGGATATCGGCGAGTATGGCCACAGGCGAATTCAATTCAGCCGACGCCTGCCTGACCATATTTATTTTCTCGAGCTGCAATTCGTGCGGATCGTGAGAAAAATTCATACGCGCTACGTTCATTCCGCGCTGGATGAGTTTTTTAATCATTTCGACCGAATGGCACGAAGGCCCTATCGTACATACTATTTTAGTGAGATTGTTCATCATGGCTCCTTAACAGTTTTTAAATAAAAAAATAATTTCCATCCGTTCGATACGGACGAAAATTACCTACCCGCCACTTATATATTTGTATTTAGAATAAGTGAATATTAGCTTGTTGATAAGCAGCCTTTCTCAAGGGCCGCACGATAAAACAAAAAATCGCGAGCTTATGTTACCATAATTTAAATAAATAATCAATATTTTTTTGACATATTTTTTTGATAAGGGAAGGCGATGGGCCAATGGCCCCTCCCTTCCCTTAAAAAAGGGCCCAAAAGGCAAAAAACTTGACCGGCCGGCGGTTTTATGTTAAAATTAGCGTGCCGTCAAAACGGCGCCGCATAAATCAATAACGGAGCGACCAATGGAAAAATTACAACGGAGCGATGTTTTATCGGCCGGCTTTGCTGAAAAAGGGCCGCTATTCGACGTGCGCGATGTATCCAAAAGGTACCGGATGGGCGAAGTTTTCGTCGACGCCCTTAAAACCGCAACCTTTAAGATAAATCACGGCGATTTCGTCGTAGTTTTAGGACCCAGCGGTTCGGGAAAAAGCACGCTGCTAAATATTATGGGCGGCATGGACACCCCGAGCGGGGGAAAGGTTTTTTTTAACGGCAACGACATAACCGGTTACAATGAAAACCAGCTGACGATGTTCCGCCGGCATAAAATAGGCTTCGTTTTTCAATTCTACAACCTGATGCCCAATTTAACCGCGCGTGAAAACGTTGAGCTGGCGGCGGAAATTTCACCTTCTCCTCTCGATATAGACGCCGTGCTTGAAACAGTAGGGCTGAAAGAGCGTTCGTCAAATTTTCCGGCGCAGATGAGCGGAGGCGAGCAGCAGCGCGTGGCGATCGCCAGGGCGGTAAGCAAAAACCCCGAAGTGCTGCTTTGCGACGAGCCTACCGGGGCGCTGGATTATTCCACGGGCGTTTTAATACTCAAGCTTCTCCACCGTATAAACCGCGAAACAGGAAAAACCGTAATCATAATAACCCACAACCAGCCGATAGCCAGAATGGGCAATATGATAATAAAAATACACAGCGGCGAGATCAACGAAATAATCATTAACGAAAATCCAGCCGCGCCGGAAGAGGTCGTATGGTAGGGCGCATTGAAGTATAATTATTTATCCACTTTCAATAAAATGCTCCTTCGGGAAATATTAAATACCAAAAGCCAGTTTTTCGCGGTGGCTGCGGTCATGTTTTTCGGCATCACCCTTTTTTACTCTTCCTACATGGCGTACTTCAGCCTGAAAGAATCCGTGGCCGCCTATTACGAGCGTTACAACTTTCTCGATTACTACGCGGAAGCCCGCAACGTGACCCCGGAAATAATCAAGAAAATAAAAGAAATCGAAGGCGTTTCCGAAGCCGTCGGAAGGATAAGCGCGGAGATTAACGCCTTCGCGCCGCCCAAAAAAGAAGGAGCGGTAAAGAACGCTTTTATAAGCGCAGACATAGGCGGCACGGGGAAAAAATCGATCAGAAAGATAACGCTGCGGCTCATATCGCTTCCTGACCGGAATATGCCTGAAATAAACTCGCTTTTAGTCCAGAAAGGATCGTATTTCGATTCCGACAATAAATTTCTTTGCCTGGTAAACAATAAATTCGCCGAATTTTACGATCTGAAAAAAGGCGATACGATAAAAACTATAATAAACTTAAGGCAGTGCGACTTCAAGCTTTCCGGCGTAGTGAGCGGGCCGGAGTTCATTTTAGCTTTAAAATCAATAACATCGCCGCTTTCGGACGACTTCGGCATTATATATGTAAAAGAAAGCGCGGCGCAGCAGATACTCGGCTATGAAAGTTCATACAACCAGGTGCATGTAAGGTTTAAAAAAGGCGCCGACGAGAAGGCCGCGATAGATAAAATAGAAAAGATGCTCAAGCCTTACGGCTTTTCTAACGGCTTCGACCGCGACAAGCAGTTCAGCTATAAAGTGATCAGCGAAGAAATTAAAAACCTTCAGAATACGGCGTTAATGTTTCCTTCGGTCTTTCTTTTCGTAGCAGCCACTATCATTTATATAATGCAAAAAA
The DNA here is from genome assembly GCA_002069765.1 of bacterium ADurb.Bin243. Taxonomy (GTDB): domain Bacteria; phylum Muiribacteriota; class UBA9980; order UBA9980; family UBA9980; genus UBA9980. Next base: position 5,134 of record MWBZ01000124.1, on the reverse strand, counting down.
GGCTCGTCAATAACCAGCGCACGCAAATAGGGGTCATGAAAGCTTTCGGCTACTCCAACGCCGCCGTGCTCTGGCACTACGTTAAATACGCGCTTTTAATGGCCGCCTCGGGCTGCATCCCGGCGCTTTTTGCCGGCTACCAGCTCGGCTCGCTTCTTCTAAACGTTTACAACCAGGTTTTCGCCATACCGGAGCTCGATCCTAAAATTTACTGGAAAGTCGTCGGCATGAGCCTTTTTATAAGCTTCGCTTTCAGTTTTCTTGCGAGCTTTAATTCGGTAAAGCGCATTTCAAGGATACAGCCCGCGCAGGCGATGAGGACCGAGCCGCCTGAGATAGGCAGGACTATTTTTATTGAAAAAATAAAGCCTGTCTGGAACTCATTTTCATTCAGCTATAAAATGATAGTAAAAAATATTTTCAGAAACGCGCAGAGGACTTTCTTGAACGTATTTGGAATATCCGCCACCATCATGTTTTTTATGATATCCATGTTCTTCGCGGACAGCATCGATTTCGCGTTCAACAGCCAGTTTTTCGAATTCCAGAAACAGGATTACAGCGTAATTTTTTCGAGGCCTTCCGCTCCGGCCGACGTAATGGCGCTCGAGAGCGTCGGCGGCGTAGTCAGCGCGGAACCCGTAGTGCAGCTCGGAGTCGAAATAATAAAAGGCTGGCAAAAGCGCGAAACCGTGCTTATAGGGCTGGCAAAATCCAATAAATTCACGCGGCTTATCGACGACGACCTCAAGCCGCTGGAGCTTCCCGATGAAGGCATAGTAATCGCCCACATGCTCGCCGGAAGTTTTTCGATTAAAAAAGGCGATATGATAACCCTTAAGACTTATATCGGCAATTTCAAGCTGAAAGACGCATCGCGTGAAATAATAAAACGGGTAAGGGTGGCGGCGATTACCAAGCAGTACGCCGGCATCAACTGTTTCATGAGCGAAAAAGCGCTGAAAGACTTTCTCGGCGAAGGCTCTTTCGCGACGGGCGCATATATTAAAACGCAAAAAGGCCGCGGCATAGAAGTCAAGAAAAAGCTTCTGGAATATAGCGGCATAGACGAAGTGCAGGGCCGGCTCGATATTTATAACGCGTTCATGGACCAGCTTAAATTCATGAAGGTATTTGTGAGCATAATGATAATTTTCGGCGGAGTCATGGGGTTCGCCATAATCTTCAACTCGACGCTTATCAGCATCATGGAGCGCATGCGCGAACTGGCTTCATTAAAAGTTCTCGGCTACACGCAATACGAATTAAAGCGCCTGCTTTTCGTAGAAAATATTTTAATATGCGCTTTTTCGTGCGCGCCCGGAGCGGCGGTAGGATATCTGATGTGCGAATTCGTAGGCTATTTATTCAGTAACGACATGTTCGCGCTGGAGATCGTAATTTACAAAAAAACATATTTTATAGCTTTCTTCCTGGTTTTTCTATGCACGGTGATAGCGGGGCTCGCAACCGGAAGATCGTTAAATAATCTCGACATGGTAGAAGTACTAAAAAGCAGGGAATAAAGGAGAATAATAAATGAGCGGAACGAAAAAAATTATCCTTCTGGTTCTGGCGGCGGCGTTAATCGCCTGGATCGTCAAAAACTCCAACGGAGCGGTTTCGATTTCGACCCTGAGGACCGCGAAAGTTCAAAAAGCCGATTTATCAGAGTTTATAAAGCTGCGCGGAAAAATGGAGCTTGAAACCAGGGCAACAATTTTTTCTCAACTGGCCGGAGTTGTCAATTTTTCGATCCGGGAGGGCGACGCCGTAAAAAAAGGCATGAAAATAGCAGCAATAGAGCCCACCGACCTGAATCTCGCTCTTAAAAAGGCGGCTGCTGCTCATCAGACCGCCCTGGCAAATCTCATGGAAATTAAAAACAGCGTCAAGATAGAACAAATAAAGCAGGCCGAAGAGCAGCTCGCGCAGGCTAGAATAGCTCTCGCGTCATCTCTCAACGATTATAATTATAAAAAAGACCTGTATAAAAAAATGATAGAGTTAAACAGGAGCGGTTCGATTTCGGAGCAAAACCGTAAAGACACTAAAAACCAGTACGACGCCGCGGAAAATTTATTTTTAGAATCCGAACGCCGCGTTAAAATAGCCGAATACAATCTGGCGCTTTTAAAAAAAGGCTCTTCCGAGCACCTGATAAAAGCCGCGGAAGCCTCAGTAGAACAGGCCGCGGCGGCAGTGGACGAAATAGCCCACGACATAGAAAAAGCGAGCATAGCGTCTCCTATCGACGGAATTATTCTATCCAAAAATTTCGAGCCCGGATCTTTCGTGCAGCCAGGCGCATTGCTTTTTGAAATCGGCGATACGTCTAGCGCGCATATCAGAGCGGATGTTTTGACGGATGACATCGCCAAAATAGCTATCGGCAGAACGGCGTACATCGCCGGAGATATACTCGCTAAAGACAGCATAGAAGCGAAGGTGAGCTATATCGCGCCGAAAGCGTTCACAAAGGTATCTTCGCTGGGCGTAGAGCAGCAGAAAATAGAAGTCCGTTTGAAATATGATAAAGCCGGACACGATTTCAGGCCGGGTTACGAGTTCGACGTCAATATAGTTTCGCGAAACAAAAAAAACGCATTATACGTTCCTTACAAGGCCGTTTTCGAGTTCGACGGGCGCGCTTCGATGTTTTTGATTGAAAACGAACGGCTCGTCCTGCGCGAGGCCGTAACCGGAATCGAAAACGACGAATATATAGAAATATTGAGCGGCGCCGCGGAAAACGAAATCGTTATAATCGACCCGCCTAATTCAGTAAAACCAGGAATGAAAATAAAGAAGTAATATGCTCCTTTTTTGCCACAAACTTCTTTTCGAAATCTCATTAAAATAGTGAAAAAAATAACTTTTAACTTGACAAAAACCGTTAAAAATAGTAAAATCATCTCCCGACTCAATCATGTTTTAATTCTTTTCAAAAATAAATATTAAGTTCAAAATACAAGGAGAAAAAAATGAAGAAAATCATCTGTTTATTTCTATTGACCTGGCTTGGCATATCTCTGGGGTGTTCGTCGTCATCGACGTCCGCTTCCATGAATTCGATGAGCGCATATCCGAGCGTTTCGGTATCCATGAAAGCCGGCGATCCTTCCGTCAACGATTCCACCGATAAAATAACCGTAAATTTCAGCGAACAGATCGATCCGGCCAGCGTTTCCGGCGAAGTGAAGCTTTATAGAATAAAAACCGGCGGCGCTACCGAAGAAGTGCTCTGCACAACGTCCGTCGATAATAACGCTCCCATGCAGCTCGTTATTTCCAGGCAGGACGGCGCTAAATTGGTCGAAGGCGAGCAGTATAAAATAGTGGTAAGCGGAAGAATAAAATCCAGGACAGGCATAAGCATGGCAAGCGATTTTACGGGTTATTTCGCTACAAACTACTCCTTCAACCTCGGCAGCGAAGGCATAGCCGCATTAAACGGCGAAAGATCGCAGATAATATGCATCAGCGACATACATCTTGGCGCAGACCTTGCCTACAGCGAATTCGACAGAAACGGCACCGGCAACGGAGCCGCGCTCGCAGATTTTTTAAATAAAGTCAGGCAGTCACCCAACGTCAAAGAACTCGTTATCGCGGGCGATCTGCTCGACGAATGGTTCGTGCCTTCCGACGTGGACACCTATCAGGGAAAAACGCAGGCCGATTTCGTCGCTAGAATAGCCGCCGCTCATAAAAACGTTATAGACGCTTTCAAAAACATAATAAACGAAAAAAAAATCAAAGTCACTTACGTTCCGGGAAACCACGATCTCACAATAACCTCTCAGGCCGTCGAAAGCATTCTGCCCGGCATATCGCAGGCGCGCGACGTGAAAGGCCTGGGCACTTATTCGCCGGCGGACCGTCAGGAACTGGCTTTTGAACACGGCCACAGGTATAATTACTTCTGCGCCCCGGATCCTATCTCTAACAGGTCCATAACCAATACCGATTCCATAATGCCCCCCGGATATTTTTTCACCAGAGTAGCCACCACATCAGTCGTCGAACGCATAAAAGGCGAAGCCGTAACGAAGATAAACCCGCCCGACATAAAATTAAGTTCAACCGACGCAAGCCAGGTAATGTTATATTATTATTACCTTTCGTTTAAAGGAATTTTAGCCGGCCTGCCTATAAAAGAAGGATTTAACGATAAGATCATCAAAACGAATATCGACGGTTTTACAGCTAATTATGCGCTAAGCGATATATTCCCATATCAAACCCAGGCCGGCGGGCCTATCGACGTCAATCTCTACAAAGGCGCTCAGGATAATTGGGACCGCAGGCAGGAAATGAACCTGGTGCCGGTTAAAATACCCGTTAAAGATGCGATCACCCAGGCGGCATATTCTACCGATCTGGACGACAAATCCGAAACGCAATATTTTAAAAATCCGGCTTCGACCAAAAGAATCGTCGTATTCGGCCACTCACATGTACCGCTCATAAAAGCTTCCGTTAACAATAAATCACAAAAAACCATATACGCCAATTCCGGCACATGGATAGACCATAATCCGGGCTTGTCCACTATGCATTTTGTCGTGATAACGCCTAAAAAATCAACCGATTCGACTGTCCAATTCGTCAATCTGTACTCATATTCGAAAAACGGTACCATAACGCAACTGCCCAATCCTCAGGCGATTACCGATCTCGACTAATAATGCGCAGTTCAATCGATTCCTGTAAAAAAGATTAATTTCATTTTTTTACGGAACATAATAACAATCTCCTTTTGTTTTAGATTAAGGCTTTGACGGCCATTCATTCTGCTACAAAAGGAGATTTTTTACGTTCAATTGATTTTTCTTTACTTTACCACCTGAATTTGATATAATTTTATCGCAATTTCTTTCATTTATATAGTCAGGAGTGTTGAAATGTCAGATAACATTAACGGCAACGGAATAATCGACGAACATAAGCCGTTCGTCGCCCCGCAGGAAAAAATGGCCGAATTTACATTTAAATCGGTCATGCTCGGAATCATTTTCGGAATCATTTTCGGAATCGCGACCGTGTATCTGGGATTAAAAATAGGCCTCACGGTAAGCGCTTCAATCCCTATAGCGGTTCTGTCGATGTCCATATTCAAAAAGCTCGGCGG
>MWBZ01000123.1 GCA_002069765.1 bacterium ADurb.Bin243 | reverse complement strand
CGGATCGGTTCCGCCGCCTCCGCCAACATTAATCGTAACGGCGTCATAATAATTGCCGCCATGTTCCGCAACCGCGAGAACAAAAACAGATTCGGCCGGTATCATTATCGGCTCTTCATAAATTCCACCATGTTCTTTAGGATTTGAACCATCGGTTGAATATTTAACCTTAATTGCGTTGCTTTGTGGAACCGCCTTTAATTCCAGTGCTCTTCCGTTATTTTTAGTGAAAACTCTATGTTTCAGGCTGATTCGATTCTTCCACTCTTTTTGAGCGCCGGTTTCATATTCGCTTTTGCTGTCGATGCAGATAAAACTTAAATGAAGTTCTTTAGTTTTAAACCCGTCAAAATTTTCTACTGCGTTTGAGCCAGTCGTTGCAGGTCCGCCTATTTCATAAAAAACTTTGTCGCCATATTTAGGTATAATTTTCAATAACGCTTCGCCAGTGTTTTCGTCACGTGATATTTCCTGTATCATGACATCGGTTTTTTCTTTAGGGAATGGCGGTTTTTCAATATATCCGCCATGCTCGCGCCAGAGGCCTTTTTTCAAGCAGTCGTCTCTTAATTTTTCTAACGCGTTCGTTATGTGCCATTGCCATGAAATATTTGTGGCGGCGCGTTCGCATATATCGTTCCAGCGCATTTCTTTTTGGGTGAAAAGCCTTTCTTCGCATTTTTTTCTAAAAGTGTCGCCTGATGCTTCGGCTGAATCGGCAAATTTTTGTTTCGATTGCAATACGCGCTTAATTTGCTCTTCGCCGTTGAAATTATTGCCGGAAAATTCCATTAAAAAATCAGCGGTTTTAAGGCTGTCTCTTAACGGATAATGAAGCGTTACAAATGTTTCGCGAGCAGATTGAAGAACATTGAGAGTTATTTTGTGCAATTTTTCCATGGCGCGCTGAAACTGCTGATTGCTTTCCGGCACCGCATCTTCACGCATTCTGATAATTATCGATTGAATTGCCTTGTATTCCTTGGCTGATCGATAAAGATTGTCCATTGTATTTTTGCTTCCAGACAGGAAAGCCACGCGATTTTTATACTTGGTGTTTTTATAAAATTCAAACAAATCTGGGTGAAGTCCGCCGATTGGATAAGGTTCAAATAAGATCAGAGAAACCTTATCTTCCGATAATTTTATTTCGTCGAGCGCCGGAAAAACTTCGGCTTTTTGGTAGCAGTCTCCGACTACCGGCTTGAATTTTTCTTCGAGAAGCGTTTTCAGTTCTTTTTTGGCGTTTTCGTTGGTGTATGAATCGACAAGGCTGTTAAGTTCCGCAATGAGGTTTTTAATGTTCTGGAAGAAATATTTGCCCTGTGCGTCGGCATGTAAATACCATGCGCGCATAGATAATTCGTCAAGCGCTTTTTTAGCGTGGTTAATATCTTTTTCCGGCTCACAGAGGTAGCCGATAATCTCATGCATCGGAAGACCAAGAAGCGCGTTTGGCACATCGGCCAGCGAAGAAACAAGTATGAGTTTGCTGATCTGCGAGGCGATTTCCCAGCCATAAGTTTTATCGATTTCTTCGGAAATAGCTTTTCCGTTAGCCGCTATGTCATGGCTGATAGCGTTAGTCAAGGTCTGTTTGATTTGAGTCACGGCCGTGAGCATGTCGCGGTCGTTTAAGTCCATATCGAATGAGTTGATTAAATATTTATTTTTCGCTTTAGGTTTATCGCCGCCGTATAGTTGAGAAACGATAATGCGCATGAAGCGAATCAGGCCGCGTGTTTGCTGAAAGCCGGGATTTTCTTTGAATCTTGCGTATAAATCCTTTAACGACGGGTGAAATGGGTATGAATCTTTTATGCCTACAAACACAGTGTCGGGCGAAATATTTGTATGGCCTGATTGTCTGGCGTCAGAAACGGATTTTTTATAGGCGTTCGCGACTTCATTAACGTCAGCATCATTTGGAAGGCTCTTAAACAAGCGCTTTTTTAAGATGTGATAAATTTCATCAGACGAGCTTCCGACAGGCTCGATATTTAAAGCCGAGCGGTTGACCTCGTTTTCAAGTTCGCGGAAAGATGATTGCAGCAGTTCGCTGCCGCTTTCATAGGTCGCTCTTAAATCTGATATTACAAGGCATACATTCGAAAGTTCAGGTTTTCCGAGTGCGGTGAATAAATTGGCCAGAGCCGTGGTCGTTACGACCGATAAATCGGTGTTTCCGATCTGTTTAGCCTTCGCATTTTCAAGATAAGGCGGCAACTCGTCAAGCAGAATAAGCAACGGTTGACCTTTTAAGAGGTTTATCCAGGCCGTTTGTCCCGGCGCGGCAAGTGGTGAATAATAACTATTCAGCTGTTCTTTCTTTCCGATCTGTTCAGCGATAGCGCCCCAGATTCCATAGGGCGCGTCGCTTTCGCGACCGGTAAAGGCTATAACATTGATTTTCCCGAGCGTGTCGTTTTTGAAGTGTTGCCCGATGACTTTAGTTCTAAATTCTGGGTGTTTTGCAAGAAGGCCAAGAGAAAGCATGTTGTGAGTTTTGCCGCCGCCCATAGATTGCGTCAGTTTGATAACGCCGGTTTCGCTCTGGCCGCGAAATCTTTTGAAGGCTGTTTCAAAGAGCACTTTCATACCAGCCGTCAGGTAGTTTTCATCGAAAAATTCTTCCGGCTTTATTTTATTTTCAACGAGCGCTGTCAGATCAAGGACATCGTCGCGTTTATTTACGTCGAAAACGCTTTCGCGCGGCTTGCAGAGTTCATATAGTGTTTTTAACATGGCTTCCCCTTTCTATGACTATAAATAAAGCATATAACAAATTATTTATATTATACACCAATTTAAAGGAAAATTGAAAGGGAAATTTATTATTTTTTTGACCATAGCGTTATCAAGGCTTTCAATAAAATTGTGGGGGCGCTATGACTTCATAACGTCCCTTATTCAGATTACTTTTCTTTCCTGACGCCTTTGAAAGGTTTGTCGTCAGCTTTTTGATCCATGAATTGGCCGGTTTTGCTATCTCTTTTAACCCATCTATCATTTGTCGGATTATAAGTTTGCGAGCGATCAGATACCATGCCATTTCTGTGATTATCTCCGGATGGAGGATTCGTAGCCATAAGTTTTCACTTCCTTTCATTAAGATACAGCAATCATAACATAAAAACAAAGTTATGTCAACATAAATTTCCGAAAATATTTCAGAGGTAAGCAGTATTTACCGTAATTGTTGGTAACAGTTCTTGATTTTTATGTTTGGTTATGGTAATATATAACCATGAATTTTAAAGAAGACGCTATTTACAAGCATATTGGCAATCTGATCTATAAAATCAGGAAAGATTTAAAGATAACCCAGGAAGCGTTAGCTAAAAAAGTTGATTTGACGCGCGCTTCTATAACTCAAATTGAAAATGGCCGTCAAAAACTTCCTATTTTTCAACTTTATAAGATCTCCGAAGTATTCGGCGTTTCAATTTATGAACTTTTACCCGATAATAAAAAAGTATCGAGCGAAAGTAAACTCGACAAATTATCTTTAAAAAGAGTTGGTAAAGAAAAAGAAAGCATAATGAAAATTATTGAAGAGGATAATAATGATTAAAATCCCTTATTCAATTAAAGCCGCGGATGATGTTATTAATAGATATAAGATAAATGAGCCACCCGTAGATTTAAATGTTATTGTTAAAAACAATGGGATAAGATTAATTTATAAAGACTTTCCTGATGATGTATCTGGTGTTTTGAAAATCAATGAAAATAAAGAATGTACAATTTATGTTAATGAAAGCCATTGTGAAGAACGTCAAAGATTTACAATTGCTCATGAATTAGGCCATTATTTTTTGCATAAAAAAACCGGTGTTCATGTTGATAAGCATTTTTATTATCGTAATAAAAAATCATCGGAAGCAATTATTAAAGAAGAAATTGATGCCAATAAATTTGCGGCCGAACTTTTAATTCCTTCAAAATTTATTCATAATTATTTGAAAAAATATGATGAAAATTCTTTATTGGACGAAGATATCATCACTCAATTGGCTAATAAATTTAAAGTCAGCGTAACAGCAATGAGCTTTAAAATTCAAAATTTAGGCTATTCATTTTAGGTTCCTGTTTGCAACACATTAAACATCGGTCAGCGGTCGTGCGGTCTGGAAGACCGCCGACTGCGTGTTTTTATGTATGAAAACATGAGCCTCGTCGTGGGGGCGGGGGCTTTCGCCTAACAAGCTTGTAAACGTACTTTCGTGTTGTAATCCATTTTTTAAGTTGATTTTAAGCTTGTAGCAGGGGCCAGACAAAATTTTTGAGGGGTGTAGCGGAAGCGCCGGAGCCCACGGAGGGGCGGTAGGCGCTGAGCTCAAGCGGCTAAAATCCCGGAGGGATTTTAGAACGCGTCCCCGAAAAAATTTGTCTGGCGCCCTGCCCCAATTACACGCTAAAATGCAAAGGAACTTGTTTAAAAATACAACGAAGGGAAAGAATGATTTTTTCTTTCCCCTCGAATATTATTTTTAATTTTAAATTTACTTTTTTTAATGAACCAGCCTTAACTTGTTAAAAAATCCTGTTATCGAAATATTCGGATATCGATTCAAGATTGCCCTGGCCGTTCATTGCCTTGGCGATGGCAGCCTGCTTTGCTTTTTCTACAAGCGCTCTGTAAGCGGCCTGCGAGCTGCTATCTGAGCCGTTTATTTTTGCGATGATCGAATCGATGTTCGAGAAATTGCGGTCGAGAATCTCGGCTGCAAGCTTTTCAGCATATGCGTCTTGAGAAGAAGTTCTGAACTTTTTGACCGAAAGAATACGGCCGCTTCTTACGTTAATAGTGTAAAGGGCGCATTCGTTGACTACTTTGTTAGTGATTTTTTCGTAAATTGCAAGAGTTACCGTGTAATTGCCGTTTTCTTCAACGACGTTGACCACGCGCAGGCCGAGCTCTGGAATCATAATCTCGCCGTGCTGTTTGATGTAATCGCAATAAGCGATCTTGGCGGCTTCGCGTTCAGTTAATTTAAAACCGACGGACTGCTCAGCGTCTTGAACTTGAGCGGCCGCGTTGTTGAAATTAAAGCCGAAAATAAGAAATACCAGAATGGATAAAAGCAGCGTTTTTTTCATGAGACTCACCGGTCTTTTTATTTACTTAAGAAATACATACTACATACTGCCTTTATTTCCAAATCAATAAATAAGCATTTTTCATGCCAATAGAATATAAAGAAAACTACATGTAAAAATGTAATTATTGTTGCTTGTTACATTTTTACATGTAGTTTAATAAAAAGTGATTGAAAAAAATGTTATTTTCTTCTGATCATAAACTTTTAATTTTCTTTTGCTGCGATTTCGCGTCCCAGCTTTATTATTTCGTCGATTGTATTTTTAGGCACTTTGTAGTAGCGGTGTTTTTCGTCGCAGCGTACATACGGGGACGATTCGTAATTTGACGAAACTATAAAAACGGATTCGGTTCTTCCGCTGAAAGCGAGTCCTAGTTTTACTTCGTATGTGGCTTTTTCAAAGCCTGAAGTTATGTCCGCCGGAGCCGGTTCTTCTGTGATATGTTCTATTGCGGCCTGCTGCAGAGATTGAACCAGGCTTTCTACTTTGGCCGAATCGGCGCCTATGTTTACTTCGGCGCTGCCGCGGCGGTTGATTTTCCATTCGCTGCCGGATTTTTTAAGTTCGACGGCGATCGTGTCGCCTGGAATCAGCTTGATTTCGTTAACGTTATTAGCTTTTATGTCCAGGCATTTTTTAGGCATTAAATCAGCCGCATTTTTAGTTAAATCTTTTTTTATATTTTTGTCGATTAAAAGCAGCTCTTTTTTATAATTGGTTTTTACGAAGCAATTAGACTGGTTAAGCGGATGGTCGCGTCCTATAGATATTTTAACCCCGTTTTCCGCGGTATTCGCGCTCGCGAAACTCAGCGTTATTTCGCCGGTTCCGTTTTGCACAGAAGCTTCGGCGTATTCGTTCGAATTTTCATCGATAGCCGCCGCCGCGCGCGCAGAATTGATTTTGCTAAGCATTTCATCGATGGTTTCGGTGTTTACGCGCGATTTTTTTTCATCGGCTGCATACCAGAAATCGTGGTCTTTTTTAAACAGATACACTTCTTTCGAAGCCGGGTATGAAACCTCGAACGATGTCACTGCGGCCGGGTTGATGCCTGAAAGCTTTTTGTCGCGGTAATCTAAAACGGCTTTCATCGTGTCGTTTAAAAGTTTGGATTCGACGAGAGTGATTGTTTTAGAGCCGTTAACGCGTGAGTAGCCGAGGCTGCCGTTGGGGTTTTTGCTGCCATAGTTGATTACCAGTTCTTGCGTATCGGCTTTTAAAGTGAGGCTTATCGATTTGGTGCCCAGGCCGAAGTCGTCGTAATTAGACACTTCTTTTTCCTCGATCTTCGAATCTGCCTTGGCGGTCCTGATGTTGTTTATGAGCTCGTTGACTATCTGCTGATCGGCGAGCGTATCGACTGGTTTTTGCATGAACCATTCGTCGTCGGCTTTTTTAGCGAATTCGATCGCAAAAGTGTCGTAATCTCGTTTGATCTGAATATTAGTTAATTTATCGAACGAAAAGTTCACGAAATCTTCTTTTTTATTTTCAGCGCTTTCTTCGGGCGGTTGCCTGTCCAGCACGCTCGCGTAATATCCGAGCGCAAGAAGGGCGATTAAAGCGATAATTGTCTTTAAGTAGTTCATTTATTCATTTCACCTCTATCTCGTTTATTTATTTCTGTAAAACCAAACCGTAAATCCGCTTAATACTACAAAACCCGGCATTAAAAAGAGCGTGAGGTAGAAGATATTATTGGCGTCCTGCTGGCTGAGGTCGATTTTTTCCTGCGGAGTGTTGGTTTTAGGTTTTATGGCTATGAGGTCTTCCTCTTCGGCCAGGTAGTTCAATATGTTGAGCACCAGGCTTCCGTTACCCTGCAGATTAATATAGCGATTGCGGGCGATGTTGGAAGTTCCCGCCACTACGAGGCGCAGCTCTTTTTTCTTTGATTTTTCAGCATCGGGATCAGATTTTAAAGCGGTTTCCGAAGTGGTTACGGGCGTGGCTTCGTTTATGATTTTACTGCATGCCGCGACCACCGTTATCGGGCCTTTCTGGTCCACGCCGGGATCGAATTTGATGTTGTTTTCGGTTAGATATGTTTTATCGGCGTAAGATTCCGGCGAAGTTTTAGCGAGCGCCGTTAAAACCATGTTCATCTGGGTTTTTATATTGATCGAGCGCACGAGCGGATGGATGGTGGCCATATTGAAATCTTTGGTGATCGTATGCGTGGAATCGTATATCATGCCCAGAGGTATCGTGTAGTCTCCGAGTCCCATCATTTTGAGGGCGGGCTTCGGGTCTATAACCAGATCCGGGCCGGCTTCGATGCCGTATTTTCCCAGAAGCTTTTCAAGCGATGCCGCGGGTTTTATATCCAGCAGAGTAAAAACCTTTCCGCCGGCGTCTAAATAATTGGAGACCGCATTGATTTCGATATCGAGAAATTCCGTTACGGGCCCGGCGATTATAAGCGCCGAACAGTCCGTTGGAACGGCCGTCTGCTGGGTGAGGTTGATTTTTTTGATTTCGTAGTTCTGTCCGGTAAGGGCGTCTTTTAAAGCCGACATGCCTTTTTCCGTCATGGCGTCGCAATCGGCTTCGTTATGGCCGGTGGTGAAGTAGATTGATTTTTTGCCGGCGCGGCTGGCGCGGATTATGGCGTTGGTGAGCTCCTGTTCGCCGAACATGCCGTATAACTTTTCGGTTTTGTCTTTGTGCTTTATGACGGCAGTCTGGCTTTCGGTTATCTGATATTGCTGGGCCAGCTTGGGGTTTTTATTGAGATCGTAATACTCTACCTTGAATTTGTCGCTGTGGTAGCTGTACTGTTTGAAAAGATCGTTGAACTGCATTTTGGTTATATCCGGGTAGAACATTTTTATTTCGACGTCGGATTTGAGGTTCTTGAGCACTTTTACCGATTGCTCCGACAGCGAATAACGCTTGTTCTGGGTTAAGTCCCACTGCCTGTCGTGCTTGAAAATTATGAAGTTGATCACGATAACTATAAATATCACAATAATTGAATATATTATGGCGTTAGTCGAGTATTTGAATGAACGCGTGTTCATTTTTCCGGCTATGTAGTTGAAATCGTAAATGACCAGGCCCAGAAGAAGTACGAGGCCTGCGATAGAAGGCGTCCAGCGCGCGAGCGTCATCGTTTCGGAGAATAGGTAAACGCAAAGGCCGAACACGATAAACAGCGCGCATATTATCTTTAGTGCGACTATTTTTTTCGCTGTATTGTTTTCCGTATTGCTGCTCATCCGTTATAACCTCCATTTCGTAGATTCGAGAGATGTTTTAGTGAGGAAAAGACCTATAAAAATGAAGCTGATATAATACATGACGTCTTTGACGTTAAGCACGCCTTTTGAAAAAGAATCGAAATGCTCGGTTATCGAAAGCGAAGTCAGCAGGCTCGCTATGCGTCCTTCGGTATTGGCCGCGCCCCATCCGAGCACCCAGAAAAGAAGGAGGATTCCGAAGCCGAGAACGGCCGCCACAACCTGATTTTTAGTGAGCGTGGAGGTGAAGTTGCCTATCGCGAGAAACGACATGCCTATCAGAAACAATCCCAGGTAGCTCGTTATGACCGGCCCGGTCTCTATTTTGCCGTAGCTCATAATTATGGCCAGATATACGGCTGAAAACAACATCATTACGGCATAAACGAAGAGAGAGGCGAAAAATTTACCGAGCACGATTTCTAAATAGCTTATAGGCGACGTAAGGAGGAGTTCCATAGTGCCCATCTTGTTTTCTTCGGAGTAAAGCCTCATGGTGAGCATTGGTATAAGAAGGAGCACCACGATGCAAATATTATATGAAAGCGGGCGCAGGACGTGATCTGCAAGGCTGAGCTGCGTGAGCTGCTGAGCGTATTGGGGATTGGCTGCCACGGCGTTAACGTAGTTTGCGAACCGCACGAACCCGAGATAGAAAAAGTAACCTGCGAGCACCAGATAAACCGTTAAAAGCATATACGCGATAGGAGAGCTGAAAAATGATACTATCTCTTTTTTAAACATTGACCAGATATTTCTCATTATTTTTGCTCATCTCCTTTCATGGAATTGACGAGTCTTAAAAATGCCTCTTCTAGAGATAATTCGACGGTGTTCATTTTATGGAGCTTCAGATTTGACGAGATTATCTTCTGAGCGACTTCGGGAGCGTTGTCGAAGCTGGATTTAACGAGGATCGACGCCTTGTGGGTTTTATCTGTTTCATTGAATGTGATATCCGCCGATCTCACTCCGTCGAGGGATGTGAGCATTTCTTTTAATTTTTTGTCGTCGGACACTCCTGAAACAAGCAATTCGATAGTTTCGTCGGTCGCTACTTTTTTGGTGAGGTTGGCCGGCGTGTCTTCGGCTATTATATTGCCTTTGTTAATGATTACCACGCGCGAGCATGTCATGGAAACTTCGGGCAGTATGTGTGTTGACAGTACGACCGTGTGGGAATCTTTCAATCCTTTTATGAGGTTTCTTACTTCTATTATCTGCGTGGGATCGAGGCCGACGGTAGGTTCGTCGAGAATAAGAACCTTGGGATTATGAACGAGCGATTGAGCCAGGCCGACCCTTTGCTGGTAGCCTTTCGACAAATTGCCGATAAGCTTATTTGCTACGCCCGTTACGGCTGTTTTTTCCATGGCGGCTTCAACGTTTTTATTGATTTCGCGGGACGGAACGCCCTTTATTTCCGCGACGAATTTGAGGTATGAGCGCACCGAAAGGTCCGGATATACCGGCGGTTTCTCGGGAAGATAACCTATTATTTTCTTAACCTGCATTCCCTGTTCATATACGTCATAGCCGTCGACTTTTACGCTTCCGGCGCTAGGAGATAAATAGCCCGTGATAACGCGCATGGTAGTGGTTTTTCCGGCGGCGTTCGGCCCGAGAAAGCCTACTATTTCGCCGGACTTTACGTCGAATGAAACATTGGATATGGCAGTAAAGTCGCCATAGTGTTTAGTTAAATTGCGTACTTCAATCATTTAGCTTTAAATTCCCCCCTTAATAAAGATAATTAGAATTTAAATCATAGCTTAACTTTGTAGTAAATAAATATGCCCAATAAGCAGGTTAAGATTATCGCGGACAATAAATAAAAAAATTAAAATTTAATTAAAAATTAAAATTATTTAGTTATTAAAAAAGACTGTAAGACAACGTTGGATTAACAGCCGTCATAAGCAAGTGCTAACAGCGTTATATTTTATATCATATTTTATTTTAAATGTCAAGAGAGTGTGTGGCAAATTTTTTAGTGAATAGTGCAGAGTGGATAGTGAATAGTTAAGGCTGGGGCTCGCTCTGCGAGCTTTATTATAAATAAACCATTTAAGAATGCATTATAAGCAGGTAGTATGGGGCAGGGCGCCAGATAATTTTTTTCGGGGACGCGTTCTAAAATCCCTCCGGGATTTTAGCCGCTTGAGCTCA
>MWBZ01000122.1 GCA_002069765.1 bacterium ADurb.Bin243 | reverse complement strand
ATATTACAGGCTCGATTATATATTCGCGGGCTCGCTTCCAGCCGATAAGATGCGGCTTTTTTCTTTTTTCGGCAATAAAAATTATTTCAGCGAATACCTCACGGCCGTTGTTTTTATAATAGCCGCTAAAATATTGATACTGTCCGCCGGCTGCGGCCGGCATAAAGGCATTATTAAAAACCGCGCCGCGCTACTTTCGTTTTATTCGGTTTCGCTCGTCTTATATTTTGCCATGATTTTTATAATACAGTCCCGCGCTTCTTTTATAGCGCTCGCGGTTGGCGCGCTTTATTGCGCCGCCGCCATATATGAATCCCCGTTTTTGCGCGCTAATTTTAATTTAAGCCGCAGGCTTTTTTACGGGCTGTTCTTCGCGCTGCTGCTTTCTGGCGCGTTATATTCGTTTCCGACTCCTTTCACCAACGAAAAAACCGATCTGGCGGGCCGTATCGGTTCTATTTTCAAAGTTTCCGGGGAGCGCAATATCGCCATACGCCTCGATATCTGGCGCGCGACGGCGAAGATGATCGCCGACCACTTCTGGTTCGGATGCGGCCTGGGCTATTTCAAGATGAATTATCTAAGTTACCAGAGCCTTTTATTTAAAGAAAATTCCAATATTTTCTATGAAAACCAGTTTTTCGCCAAAGCGAACCAGGCGCATAACGAATTTTTGCAAATTTTCTGCGAGCTGGGCGTTTTCGGTTTCGCGGCCAGTCTCGCATTGCTTTTTATATTAGTTTACGCTTCGCGTAAAACGGCCGCCGTTTATCCGCGGCCGTCGGGCTCGATCCGGCGTATCGCATCATTTTGCTCATTGGCGGGCATATTGAGCATAGTCATAAATTCGATGTTCGGTTTTCCGCTGCATATACTTCCTACCGCCCTGGTTTTTTTGACTTTCGTGGCCGTAACCGACGGCCTCTTTTTTAAATGCGGGCGCCGGCAGTCCGGCTATTTGTTATCGGCCCGGCGGTACGTTTTTACCCCGTTCAGGCCTAACGTGGCGCTGGTCCTTTTTGCCGCCGCCGCCGTGTATCTAATGCTTTTTGCCATGGCGCCGGCTTATATCGGCGCAAATATAAACATGAAGGCGGGCCTCGATCTCATAAAAATGTCGATGCCGCATAAAGCGTCCGCTTACCTCGAAAAATCCATTAAAGCCAATCCGTTTAACGGCGAAGCGCATTATTATATGGGAATATGCTATATGCAAAAAAAAGAATACGATTCCGCGGTTATGGCGTTTATGAAATCGCTTCAAAGCGAGTCCGACCCCAATATATTTTCGAATCTTGGCATGGCGTTTTATAAAATAGGAATGTATGATTACGCGCTTAACCATACTTTGAAAGCTCTCGAAATTTCGCCTAACGATATTTATTACCTTCTCAACGCCGGAAGCGCCTGCCAGAAGCTTGGAAAATATGAATCGGCGGTGGAATATTTTCAGAAGGCCTTAAGTTATGCCTCGACTCCCGAGGCCGTCATCAACCTCGGCCATTCATATTACCTGATGGGGATATACGATAAAGCCGAAGCCGTTCTTTCCGACGCGCTGGCCAAATACGGAGCCAATAATTATTTTTCTCAGCGCATATACTATTTGCTAGGCCTGTGTTTTTTAGATTCTAAAAAATACGGCCCTGCGATCGCCAATTTAAAAAACGCCAGGGCTATGGATTTAAAAAACCAGGATTACGCCTTGAACCTCGGCCTGGCTTATATAATGAGCTCCAGGACCGCCGAGGCTGAAATATTATTCGGCGAGTTTCTGCGCGAAGATTTCAGCGATCTTATAGCTTATAATCTGGGCGGGCTTTATTACGGCGAAAAAAGGTTTTCGGACGCGCTGGTGGTTTTGAATAAAGTCAGGGACGGCCTCGAAGCCGGCCGGAGCCGCGAAGCGCTTGAAAACGACAGGCTATATAAGGCCGCCGTAAGTTTAATTAACGATATAAAAAATCAAATTAATAAATAAATCAATTTAACTACCGATAATAATGATTATGATATTATATCCAGAACGGGCGGAGCGGATATCAAAGATTATGTCCGGCTGCTCCATATGTTCGCGGCGCGAGGCCGAGCGCCTTATAAGCGAGGGCCGGATAACTCTTAACGGCTGCGTCGTCAGCGAGCCTGGAACTAAGGCCGTGGCGGGCCGCGACAAAATCTGCCTCGACGGCGCCGAGCTCGATCTTAAAGCCGGCGGCGGCGGGGGTTACGGCTATTATTTATTATGACTATTAAATTAGTTCAGCTGAAAATTGGGATTTTGCTTGAAACATAAGCGATTTATTGCTCCAACACTAAAATTTATTTCAACATCACATAAATCAAAGGTATTTGGCTATAAAATTCTGAGCAAACTTAATAGTCATATTATTTATTGAACAAGCCCTGCGGTTATTTGACTACCTGCTCGGACCCTTTCGGCCGTAAAACCATTTTCGATCTGATCGAACTGGACGGGCATTATTTTCCGGCCGGCCGGCTCGATTTGAATTCGCGCGGCCTTGTTTTTATAACCAACGACGGCCTTTTATGCGATCTGATAATCCATCCGCGCAATCGAATCGAAAAGGTTTATATGGTTAAAATAGGCCGGCCGCTGGATCAGCAAGAAGAGAAACTGCTTGAAAACGGAGTCGAATTCGAAGGCGAGTCATACAGGGCGTTGAAAGTTTCCGCGGATAAGCGTTATAAAAACGGTGATACGGTTTATAAAGTGGTTTTAAACGAAGGAAAGAAACGCGAGATACGATACATGTTCAAAGCGCTCGGCGTAGCGGTTAAAGATCTTTTTCGCGTGCGCATAGCGAACCTTTCGGTCGAAGGCGTTAAAGAAGGCTCTTACAGGGCGCTTACGGAGGGCGAAATCCGGGAGCTTAAAGAGATAACCGGTTATGAAAAAGAGAGCGAAAAATCAAAGCGTAAAAGTTAAAGGATTATATAGAGCATTTTATATCGATTAGTGTAAATAAACTTTAGTAAGGAATGATTCAATGCAAAAAAGAGTAGTATTAGACAACGGCATGACGCTGGTATTGGAAAATACCTCGAGCGTTCGCTCTATTTGTATAGGCGTGTGGGTGCGTGCGGGCGCTATTTACGAGCCTTCCGGCCTGGGCGGCGTTTCGCATTTCATAGAACACATGCTTTTCAAGGGGACTAAAAAACATTCCGCCCGGCAGATCGCCGAAACCATGGACTCCATAGGCGGGCAGATAAACGCTTTTTCCGCCAAGGAATTTACCTGCTTTTTCGCTAAAGTGCGCGACGAGCACATCGAAAAAGTTATAGCGCTTCTCGCCGACATGCTCAACCACTCGCTTTTCGACAGGGAAGAAATCGAGCGTGAAAAAAATGTCGTAATCGAGGAAATAAAGATGTACGAAGACGCCCCTGACGAGCTCATACACGATATTTTCTCCCAGTCGCTATGGAAAAGCCATCCGATCGGCCAGCCCATTCTGGGCACCGTCGAAAGCGTAAGCGGGCTCGGGCGCGAAAAAATAATGGACTATTATTCTGAAAATTACGTGCCGTCGAATATGCTTATAACCGCGGTTGGCAACTTTAAAATTCCAAAACTTTCGGCGCTGATCGAAAAATATTTTAAATTCAAGCAGGACGGCGGCATGGAAACGCGCAGGGTCGAAACTCCCAAATTTTGCATAGAAAAGCAGTTGCGCGAAAAAAACGTCGAGCAGGTCCATCTGGTTCTCGGCGCTCCCGGCATAACCGAAATAGACGAAGACAGGTACAAGCTTTACGTTCTCAATTCGATATTCGGCGGATCCATGAGCTCGAGGCTTTTTCAGGAAATACGCGAGAACCGCGGCCTTGCTTATTCGATCTTTTCATACGCCACGCTTTATAAAATGACTGGACTTTTCGCCATATACGCCGGATGCGGTTATAAAGACTGCGACGTGGTCACCGGTCTTATACTCGACGAAATCGAAAAAATCAAAAAGAACAATATAACCAAAATTGAATTAACCCGCGCCAAAGAGCAGCTCAAGGGCAATATCATAATGTCGCTCGAAAGCATAAATTCTCGCATGAACCGCATGGGACGCAATGAAATATATTTCAACCGCCAGATACCGATAGACGAAGTCCTTGACAATATAGACGGAGTAAGCGAAGAAGACGTTTCTTACATGGCGAAGAAACTGTTTAAAAAAGGCAGGATGGCCTTTTCTATAATAGGCCCGCAGGACGGCGAAAAAAAACTCGAGCGTTCGCTCGAGCTCGTGCCTTGATTTAGATAAAGCGATATAGATCATAAAGATAATTACTCAAAGGAGACGATGATGAAAGTAAATCAATTAAGGGTCGGCGAATTGCAAAATAGCCTCCGGGCTGAAAAAATGGACGCTTTTTTAATCTCTAAAATGGAAAATATCCGCTATCTTTCCGGATTTTCCGGCTCTACCGGCTATATGCTGGTGGATGGCAAAAGCGCCTATATTTTCGTCGATTTCAGATACGTGCAGCAGGTCAAAAAGGAAACTTCGGGGATCGAAATTATTCAAACCAGCCGTTCGCAGGCCGGAGAAGTTTGCGAATTCATAAAGAAGAAAAAATATAAAAAAATAGGCGTCGAAGGCGGCCATTTGAGCGTCAATAATTTCGGCGTTTTTGAAGGCCTTATCGCTAAAACGCAAAAACTGATAGCGACCGGCGGCTTTATTGAAAAGGCGAGAATGGTTAAATCTAAAGATGAAATCGCGCTTATAAAAAAAGCGGTAGAGCTCGCCGACGTCACCTTTTATGAAATGGTGTCCAAAGGCCGGGAGAATTTTATTAATAAAAGCGAAAGCGAAGTCGCGGCCAAGCTCGAATACTATATGAAATGCGGCGGCGCGCAGAGCCCTTCTTTTGAATCTATCGTGGCCTTCGGCCCGAATAGCGCATATCCTCATTATAAGCCGTCGGCCGATGTCATCGTTAAGCCTAAAAGCAAAAAGGCCGGCGACGGAACCTTTTTGAAACTCGATTTTGGCGCGAAACTAAACGGCTACTGTTCGGATATGACCAGGACAATTTTTATAGGAAAGCCTTCGCAGAAGCATATCGACGTATATAAAATAGTACTGGAGGCTCAGCTGACCGCTTTAAGCAAGGCCAGGCCGGGAATGCGCGGCTCTGAAATAGACAAGCTGGCGCGCGACGTTATCGCGAAATACGGCTATAAAGATAATTTCGGCCACGGTCTGGGCCATGGCGTGGGGCTGGAAATACACGAAGGACCGACGGTGTCTTCTCTCGGCGAAGTGGTAGTCGCTGAAAATATGGTGTTTACTGTAGAACCTGGAGTTTATATACCGGGGTTCGGCGGCGTGCGCATAGAAGACATAGTAGTTATGGGCAAAACCGGTTGTAAAATACTCACGAAGAGCCCGAAGGAAATTTTAATCATTGAATAAAACCTTAAAAATGTTGTATAATATAATCAGGAGGTGCAATATGATAAACTTCCGGCCTTTCGGTACAATGCAATGCGCCGCTAAAATTAAAATATATCTTTCGGCTTTAGCTTTAACGGCCGCGATCGCGGTTCCCGCTTTCGCCGATTCAACGGTTACCATACCCGTTCCGGACACGGTAGCCAACGAAAGCAAAAACCTCGTGCTTACCATAACTGTTCCCACTTCGCTCGAAAAAACTTATCAGCCGGTCGCTCAAAAAGCCGAGGAAAAGCCTAAGAAAAATAATTACGGCAAATATTTCGACCTCAATCCGTTTCCCAACATGGTAAATAACGAAGAAGTCGCCGTGCTGAAGCGTTTCGTCAGTAAAGGCGTCGTAGAAGATATTTCTGCCGTCACCGTCAAGAGAAATTTCGTGGCCAACAACTATGAAATGGGCCGTTCGCTGGCTTCAATAGTGAACACCGCGCTGAAATCTTCTCCTGACCAGCTGGCGCGCGTGGGAATTACCCGAACCGATATTCTGGACCTTCTTAAAGTTTTCGATAATTACACCAAAGAGCTTAAAATGTTCAACGTCGGCATGAAAGACCGTGAACGGCTGAGCAAGCTTTCCAACAAGCTCAGCTTCACCGACGGCGAAGTCAAGGTTATAAAAGTGGAGACCAACGATATCGGCAGTACCGTTATTCACCTGACTCTTAACGATCAGAAGGGCAAGTATAAACCTCAATATCTTTCAAAACTCGAGCCTCTGCCTCCGGCCGCAGAAGCCCAGGCTCCCGCTTCGGCCGACGGCAAATCCGAAGCTAATTTAAGCCCCGACAGCCTGCAATTTTCAACTTCGGCTAAACCTCCGGAAAAAAATCCCGACGGCGGCGACAGCACAAATCCGGCCCCTGACCCGCATACTAACAATAACGCTAATAACGGCAGCAACACCGAACTTCCTCCCCCGCCGGACGTTCCCCTGCCTCCGCCGGGCGGCGACCCCGCGCCGGACCTTCCTCCCCCGCCCCCGATGGATTAATCGCGTAATATCATAATCGAAAAAAATCTATAAAAAGAGGCCGTATAAAAGCGACGGCCTCTTTTTTTGCGCGCAGTTCACTAAGAATTATTATAAAATTGACACGGTGAGATAGTTGTGATAAACTATCGTAAGTAAAACCTTTTTGTTGCCGGAAAATTAAAATTAAACGAAAGCGGTGATTGACAAATGTTGAGGCATTTTATCTTCGGGCGGTACTTAAAATTGTTATTGGGGTTCGCTGCGCTTATAATGGCATGCGCGGGTTATTACGATTATTCATACGCCGCTACGGCGGAGTTATGGAAAAAAGTCGCCGAGGCGGACAATAACGGCCTTCCTAAAACGGCGGCAGACCTGCTTAAAGAAATATACAAATCGGCTCTCGCCGAAAAAAAGCACGGCGAAGCGCTCAAAGCTATATGCAAACAGGTAGTCAGCGAATGCAACATCGCCGGCAATAAGCCTGAAGAAAAAATAAAAAGGCTCGAAGAAGAAATACTTAAGGCCGCCGACGAAATGAAACCTCTCATGAGAGCGGCTTTAGCTCAGTGGTACTGGCATTATTTTTCGAGAAACCGCTACAGATTCATAAACCGTTCCCAGACTTCGGGGCTGAACGAAAAAGATTTTACCACATGGGACCTGCCGAAATTATTCAGGCACATTTCTCAAATCCACCAAAGCCTTATCGCCGATTCTCAAAGTTTTAAAACTATCAAAATATCTGAATTTTCAGACGTACTCGAAAAAGGCAACGTTCCGGAAAAAATCAGGCCTACTCTTTTTGATTTCGTAATGCACCGCGCGCTCGAATTTTATATGTCGGGCGAGCAGGCGGCAGCACAGCCTCAGGACGCTTTCGAAGTGCGCTGTGATACGGACGCTTTCGCCGACAGCGTTAAATTTATGGCTTACGCCCCCGAAACGACCGACACCTCTTCGGCTAAATTAAACGCCATTAAAATATTTCAGCTCATTCTGGCTTTTCATCAGAACGACGCGGATAAAGACGCTTATATCGACGCGGATATTATGCGGTTGAACTATATTAAAAACGTATCCGTCGGCGAGGGAAAGAACGAAATATATATCAAACGCATGAAAGAGATCGCCGAAGAGTATAAGAATTCGGAGCTGGCCGATTTAGCCAGATATTACTGGGCCAACGAAATAAACGGCGCCGGAAATTTCGCGGAGGCTTTAAAAATAGCGGGCCAGGCTTCTAATTTTTCCACATACGGCGGGGCGCTCTGCGCTAACCTCATGAACTCCATAAAGGCCAGATCGATGTCCATAAAGGCCGAAAAATCGGTGCCGCCGGATTCCGAATTTTACGTCGATTTAAATTACAAAAACATCGAATCGGTAAGCTTCAGGGTTTATAAAGAAGACTGGAAAGGCTTTTTAAAGGACGATAACCGCAGAAACTTCAACTGGGTCGAACATTCGGAGCTTATGAACACTCTTAAAAAAGGCCGTCCGGCCGCCGAATGGAGCGAAACCCTTAAGCCGACGCAGGATTATAAGCCGGTAGACGCAAAAATAAAAGCCCCGGGATTAAAACCCGGTTTTTACAGGGTTTTCGCGAGCGCGAAGAAGGATTTTTCGGAAGGCGATAACTGCATTCAGCACTGCCTTTTGTGGGTGAGCGGCATTTCGGTAGTGGCGAGGCCGCGCGACGGTTTCGTCGAAGGTTTCGTCCTGGAGAGCGTAACCGGGTCTCCGGTAAAAAACGCGACAGTAAAGCTTTATTCCACGTGCGAAGAATACCGTTCAAACCGTTACGTTCGCGAGACCGAAATAGTGAGCAGCGTACAGACCGATGAAAACGGGCAGTTTTCGGTAGAATATAAGCAGATGAGAAATTATTATTCGGGCTATATGATTTACGCGTCTGACGATAAAGGGTCCGAAATTTTCGACCCGAACGGTTTTTCTTCCTACCGCACCGGCACGCCCGGCACGACCTATAGCGCGTTTATATTTACCGACCGCGCCATTTACAGGCCCGGCCAGACTATAAATTTTAAAGGAATAGCCGTGACCGCGGATCGAAATAACGCCAATTACATCGTGGCGCCAAATAGAAAAGTAGTCGTCGCGTTTAAAGACAAAAACTATCAGCAGATCGAAAAACTCGAACTTATCACTAATGATTACGGCTCTTTTTCCGGGTCTTTCACGGCGCCGGCAGACCGCGGCACGGGAAGCTTCCACATACAATCGGAGTATGTTTCAGGCCACGCTTCGGTCCTAGTGGAAGAGTATAAGCGCCCGAAGTTTACCGTCGAAATTAAAAAGCCCGAAAAAGCCTTTAAACTCGGCGGCGAGGTCGAAGTAGAAGGCTCCGCCACCGCATATACCGGCGCGCCGATCGATTCGGCGACGGTTAAATACCGCGTGGTAAGGGAAGTCAGAATGCCTTACTGGTTCGATTTTTATTTCAGGGGCTATGCGCCGAGGCGATATGAATCCCGACAGATAGTCAACGGCTCCGTAAAGACGGGCGTGGACGGAAAATTTACAATCAAGTTCAACGCCGCGCCGGATGAAAAGATTTCCAGAGGCGAAGATCCGACCTTCGATTTCAGGGTTTATGCGGACGTCACCGACAGCGCCGGCGAGACCAGAAGCGCCGACGCCAGCGTAAAACTCGGATACAAAGCTATGGAAGCGGTTTTGAGCGCCGGAGAATGGCAGACCTCGGATAAAGCAGTTTCAATCGGCGTTCAGACAAATACCCTCGACGGGACCGAACTCGATTCGGAAGGCGCGCTTGAAATCTATTCGCTGAAGCAGCCGTCAAAGCCGGTTAAGGCCGAACTCAATCCCGAATATTTTTATTACTGGTTTTTTGAGTTCCAGAAAAAAAGCGATAAGGGCATGGCGCTTTCTGGAGACGAAAACACTTCGAACTGGTCGTTGTGGCCGGTTGCCGATATTGTAGAAAAAAAGCCTTTCAATAAGAAAAAAGGCGAACCGCTCAACCTGGAGTTTAATCTGAAGCCCGGCGTCTATAAAGCCGTTTTAAGCACCAGCGACGCTTTCGGCAATAAAATAAACGCTTTCGTTCCGTTTATAGTCAACGACCTTAAGACCGAAAAGTTCGGCGTGCGCGTTCCTCAATATTTCGTGAGCCGCTCGCAGAGCGTTGAAATGGGCGATAAATACCAGGGGTTCTGGGGCAGCGGCTACGAAAGCGGCCGCGCGTTCATAGAAATAATCCGCGACAATAAAATAATCGACAAGTACTGGACGCCTGCCTCTCAGACGGCGCATCTTATAGAAGTGCCCGTCGGCGAAGATATGCGCGGCGGATTTACAGTGCTGACCACTTTCGTCCGTGAAAACCGTTTATATACCGAACAGGTGAAAGTAGACGTGCCGTGGTCTAATAAAAACTACGACATATCGTTTGAAACGTTCCGCTCCAAACTGCTTCCGGGACAGAACGAAACGTGGTCTATCAAGGTCAAAGGCCCGGGCGCCGAATTTAAAGCCGCCGAATTTCTCGCCTCGCTTTACGACGAATCGCTGGACGCGTTCGTCAAGCATAGCTGGCCTTCGTTCTCGGGGCTTTTTAAAAGAGACCTCACCGGCGTCAGCCAGCGGTTTTCAAATTCCCTTTCGCAGTACGCCGTATGCAACAGCTTCCCCACGAAATATGTCGGCATTCCTTCGAGGACTTACGACAACTTTTTATATGAAATAACCGGGAATTTCTTTGGCTATGATTATTACGACGAAGAAGAGGGCTTTTCCGGCGGCGGAAGAATGCTCAAACGCGAAGTTTCCAGATCTAAATCCGTCAGCTTCGATATGGCCGACGGCGCTGTTCCGGCGCCTCAATCGGCCATGCCTTCGGCGAAAATGGCCATGGCCGACGTCGAAGAAAAGCGCGACAGCATGAAATCAAAAGAATCGGCGTCAGCTCCGGCGGCGGAGCCCGAACAGGCCGAAGCGCGCCAGACTGGGCCCGATCTTTCCAAAATAGCCGCCAGAAGCAATTTGAACGAAACGGCGTTCTTCTTTCCGCATTTGACGACCGACGCGGAAGGCGCGGTCAAGATAACCTTCACGATGCCGGAAGCTCTCACCCGCTGGCAT
>MWBZ01000121.1 GCA_002069765.1 bacterium ADurb.Bin243 | reverse complement strand
GGCCCGGCGTCCTTTGCTCCAAAGTCAACTGGGAGCTTCATTTCGTTGACGAATACAATCTTTTTAATTTCGGCACCAATTTAAGGAAGGAAGAGCTGAAAAGCGCCTCGGAATTTCTGGAAAAGTCTTCATCGACGCGCCGTTCCACCGTATCTATAGACCAGATGCTCGATCTTCAGTATAAAAAGATGGCGGTAACGAATATGAAGCAGGTATCCGGCGCCATAGAGCTTAAATCGATCGGCGAAGAGCAGACGGGCGTATCGGCGCAGTCTCCCGCATCGCCTTATCCTTCAGGCGGCGGCATGGCAAAATCCCGCATGCCGGTTTCGATCGCGGTGCCTTCGACGGCCAACGTGCATCACTTCACCGTTGAAAGCCTCGAAAAGATCAACGACATAAACGACTCTACCGTATTTTACGTTAAATACTCTTATTATTCCAGGCCGGTTTTCGACATTCTTACATTCATCGGCTATCTGCTCGGCACGGCGCTCATACTTTCGCTGCTGATAGCCGTATTTAAAACCGGCTCTTACAGGCCTGTCTTAACTATAGCCATAGCGTCGGCGGTTTATGTATCTCTTCTGGAGTATGTGACCGGCGGCACGCTGCAGTATTTTATATTCGGCTTCGTAACGGCGGCGCTTTTATACGCGGCGCATTTTATAGTGAGGCTGAACGAAGAAGAAAGGCGATTTTTAAAGCTTAAATGACGAGCGATTTATTCAACAGCGAAGAAGCGGTAATATTCGATTTCAACCGCGAGTATATGGGCGTGGTGCGCGACGTGGCGCGCGCATGCGAAGAGTTCGGCCACATAGATTCCGGGCGCATAGCGGTTTCGTATTCGCTCGCCAGGACCAACGAGCGGCACGGCCTGCAGGCCAAAATATATCCGCTGCGCTTCGAGGGCGGCGCCCGGGAAAAGATATCAAACGGCTATAAATTCAGCATACCTCCGGTTTATTACGACGGCGTGGAGATATTTTACATAATATCGTTTTGCATTCCGCGTTTCTTAAACCTGACCATATCCGAAAAGCTCGAAACCATTGTTCACGAGTTGTTTCACATAAGCCCGAGGTTCAACGGCGATATAAGGCGGCTTTCTATGGGCTCGAAAGCCGCGCACGGCTCGAGCCATGAAATTTTCGACCGTTTCGTGGCAAAAATAGTCAAGCGTTATCTTTATTCGGGCGAGCGGTCGGTGCTTCCCAGGTTCTTATATTACGATTATAAAAAATTAAAGCAAAGTTATGCCGAAATAAAACTCGAAAAGCTTAAAATACCTAAAATAATAACCGAAAAGGCGGTTTCGAGGCCGGAATAAAAAAATGGAACTTTTAAAAAACGATTTCAGTATATTAATATGCCGAAGAAAAATAGCGCGGCAAAATCCAGAAAATTTTATTCGATATTTTAAGTTATAAAACAGTAAAAATACATTAAGAAAAGGGGTTGGTGCTATATGAACAATTACTTTAAAGCTACGGCCTGCGGCCTTATAATTGCGGCGCTCGCGGCTTTTTATCCAGGCGCGGACACTTTCGCCGGAATCGACGATGTAAACAAATCGTTAACCGGCGGCAACACCAGTTCCGAGGGCGGCACGAACGGCATTGGCGCCGGCGGCGAATCTTCGGGCGTGGTAATGGCCGGAGCGCTCAACATAAGGAGCGGACCGTGGGGCAATATAGTAGGCACTTTCAAGCAGGGCCAGAAGGTGGAGATCGTTTCAAAAGAAGGCAGCTGGTATAAAGTAAAACATAACGGCGGCACCGCTTTCGTTCATAGCGCCTATATTTCAACGGCAGCGGCACCCGCTTCGGGCGGCGACGGTTACGTTAACACTCCGGGCACTTATCTCAACGTAAGGACCGGCCCGTGGGGTTCCATAATAGGCCGTTTCAACCATGGCGCATCCATAGAGATACTCGGCAAGCAGGGCGACTGGTACAAGGTAAAATATAACGGCCGTGAAGCTTTCGTGCACGGCGATTATATTTCAAAGAGCCCCGTAAGCGGCGGCGCGCCTGCGGCAAGTTCTAACGATAATTCGTCGGGCGGCGGCAATTCCAGCGCCGGTTTCGGCGGCAGGCCGGTTTCGGGCGGCCCCATTACTTCAAATTACGGCCCGCGCAATTTATTCGGCAACAGCTATCATTACGGTATCGATATAGGCGTCGGCACGGGCACTCCGTTAAAGTCGCTCGGACCCGGAAGGGTAGTTTCAACGGGTTACGATTACGGCGGAGGCAAAACCATAGTTATCAAATACGATAACGGATACACCTCGGTTTACTGCCATTGCCGCGACGCTTCGGTATCGCCCGGACAGCGCGTATCGGCGGGTCAGCAGGTCGGCCACACCAACAACACGGGAGCCTGGACTACCGGACCTCACCTTCATTTCGCGATTAAAAATTCTTCCGGCAATTATGTTAACCCAAGAAGCGTACCGGGAATACAAATTTAACGGACAAAAAATAATATAAACTTAATAAAGGGCGCGAAAATTCGCGCCCTTTATATTTGCATAACGAATAAAAATCTGATATAATAATTTCATAAAATTTTAGTAAGGGTGATTAAAATGAAAGTTAAGACGGAAAAAGAAAAAAACTTCATCGATTCCAATTTGCAGCTAAATACGCGCGGCGTTAAAAAAACGGCCCCGGCCGGCGCTGAAATCAAATCCAAAAACAGGGGCAAGCTTATTAAATGTTCGGCCGGCAGAACATTTTCGATATTATTCGCCCTGCTTGTAACCGCTTCTTTTATATGCGCGGCTTTCGCTTCGGGCGTCGCGTACGCGCAGGAAAAATCCGATAAAACCGCCGAAGTGGCTCTGCCGGATATTTCCGAAACTAAAACGTCAGAAGTATGCGTTCTCGGCCTCGGCGCCGGGTCCGATTCGGTGGCCCTCGGCTCCGAAACGTCTCCCGCTTTCGCTTCCAACGGCCCGTCTTCTTTCGCCATTGATAAGGACGAAAATATTTATATATTAGACGCCCTTAATTTCCGCGTTATTAAAGTTTCAAAAGACGGAAAGATCGGCGCGCTTTTAAATTATCCTAAAGGCGAGACCGATAAAAAAGAAGACTGGTATTACATGAGCGATATAGCCGTATCGCCCGAAAACGGCAATATTTACCTTTTGAACCAGACGCTTAAAAATATATTCATCCTCTCGCCCTCCGGCGATATGCGCGCTTCTATAGACATCAAAGCGCAGTGCGAGATGCCGCACAAAATATTCGTGTCTAATTTCGGCGAAATTTACGTTAGCGACCAGGCCGGCGGTAAAGTAGTGGTTTATAACGGCGAAGGCACCGTCACCGGAAGGCTTTCCGACGATACGGCCGGCGTTTACGCCGATAAAAAAGGGTTCATTTTCGCCCTCGGCGAATTCGATAAAGAAGGCCGCGACGTTCTGCTGATGGACGCGGTATCCAACCGCCAGCCCAGAATATTCGCCAAACTCGTAAAATCAATAAAAGACACCGAGCCTTACGACTACCAGATACTCGGCCTGGACGCCAGCTATAATTTTTACGCTTCCATAGTCGAAAAGATAGCCGAAGACGTTATCCAGACGCTGGTTTATAAATTCGATGAAAACGGAAAGACCGTTTCGCGCGTCAGGATAATGCCGCTCATCCACATCGGCGACACCATGCCCACGCGCTATTTCAATATATCGCCCAACGGCGTTATTTACGGCGTAACGGCTAATAAAGATTATACGAAGTACGTTATAGTGAAGATAGAGTAAAACAGAAAATAGATTGAGCGGATTGTGGTACAATAAAATATGTTGAAAGTATATATTGACATGAGTGCCTTAAACAGGATTTTTGATGATCAATCGCAGTCCAGAATATATTTCGAGTCCTCTGCGATGATCGTAATTTATTCATTACTCGAAGAAGGTAAGCTTGAACTTTGTTCATCTGTCATTCACGAGTATGAAAACGGTAAGAATCCTTTTCTAAACAAGAAAGCATTTATTGAAAATGTATTGAGAATCAGCAAATGGTTTTGTGAAGCCGATGAAAAGGTTTTGAAAATAGCGGAGCGTCTTGAATGTGAGGGCATAAAAGCCTATGATGCTTTACATCTTGCCTGTGCGGAAGCTTTGGACGCTGAATTTTTTATTACATGCGATGATAAGTTGATCAAAAGATATAGAGGCTCTATGAGGGTGGCCGATCCGGTAAACTTCGTGCATGAAACGATATATGGAGGTTAGTATGGGAAATCTCGCAAAAATTTATCCTATAGATTCAGTACGTGAAGAGGCAATAAATATCCTTTCAAAAGAATTTGGCATTGCTAAAACAGCCATTTTTTTAAGGGAAACTATGAGTGGAAAAAGCGACTATTTAAAAACCAAAAAAATATTAAACGCCGGAAAAAGCGTTCGCAGTATTTATAATGAAATCAAACTTGATAAAATAAAACATCCATAGACGCATATTAATTAACGAAATCAATAAAAAGGCATCTGAGGTCGATTCAATAAAGAAGACACTCCTTGGATGTCTTTTTTATTATATTTAATCGTCACTTTTTATGGAAGAAGACTTTGGTTCTTCCGTCCATTTTATGAACGATCATTTCGTGCGCTGCGGGGCATTCTATGTAGCCGCACTGTAAAACGGCGGCCATGCCCTTTGCGGTGCGGTTGAATTCATCCGGCGAATCGGCTTTTTTAGCGTTGCCGAAATCTATTCTCTCGCCGTTAGTTTTTATGAGCACCACTCTGTAATCCCACCATTCGCCGCTCTTACCGCTGTTATGACGCCCGGCGGCGCTAACCGCGTAAATATCTTCCGGGGCGCAGAAGAATTTGATGCTGGTTTTGCCCAGGACGCTTCTTCTGTAATAGATTTTACGGTCGGCCGTGTTTATGACATAGAAATTGTCGATGAAATACCTTGAAATAACGCCCAGAGCGCCGGCCGCGATAACCGCATAGGCCGGGTATTCTAAAAAGGTTCTATCGGCGATGTTAGAAAGGAATATGCCGCCGAGCATTAAAGCGCAGCCGCAGCCCGGATAGGTTATTTCTTCGTCCACGTCGCAATCTACCTTTATATAAGGCGGAAGCGGCTGGTCTGTAGTGGAAACGTTTACCGGCGCCGGTTCCACATCGCCCTGTTTGATTCCCGGCATTTTTAAAGGATCGGTTTCGCCGTTTGCCGTCCTGGAAAGGTCGATATCGTTTAAACTCATAATTTTCTCCGGTCATTTTTCTTAATTAAAAAATCAGGTTAATAATTTCAAACTTAGTTTTATGCATATTTGAAGCGATGTCCATTAAAATAGCATTCAATGTGCCTATTTTCAAAATCTGATGTTTTGGAATCGTTATTTGGTGAGAATCTTTTTGAAGCCTCACATGGCTTCCGGTCTGACGAACCGTTATATACCCAGCTTTTTCAAGCTTTTTAATAAGCTCGGCTCCGGAAATATCGCGAGGAAGTTTAGGCATACTTAATTACCTCTTCCCTTACTATGTGGAGTTTAATTATTTTTGGTTTTTCTTCCGGGGAGTCAAAATGGCAATCCAGCGCATCGAGGATATTGACTTTTAGTTCGTTCAACGTTTCGGCCTGGGTTATAATGCTACAATTTATGGCTCTGGCAACGTAGCCGCTTTCTATATCTTCTTCTACCATAAAAATAATTTCCGTCATTTTCCCTCCATTACTTTTTCAAAATTATAATTATATTATAACCCATTTTTGCATCATTTGCAAGAAACAAAGGGGCGAGGATTTTATTGACAATACGGCCCGATAATGATAAAATAAGCTAAATAGAGCGTCAAACCCGTTAATGTTTTAGGCTCTTATTCATTTCATGTGGGTTAAGTTTATTAGTGAATAGTGTAGAGTGGATAGTGAATAGTTAAGGCTGGGGCTCGCCCTGCGAGCTCTATATATAAAAGAATAAAACGCCTTATCGAAATTTCCAAAAGTCCTTTAGTTCTCAACTCTCCACTCTGAACTCTTAACTTGATTTAAATATTTTACCTATACGATATGAAAAAGAACCATGATATATAATAAAAAAGGGGTATGTGATTATGAAAAAATATGCAGTTTTATTGGTTTTTCTGGCAGTTATAGGCCTTTATTTCTTTCAGGCGGACGCCGCCATGGCGGAAGGTTCCGGCGATAGCGGCCCGGCGCAGGCATCCTGGGAAGCGCGCGGCGACACCGTAGTTTCTCTCAAATTCGGCCCGGGCGCCAATTCAGTCGGCTGCGCCGATCCTAAAGACGCGCTTTACGATTTCATATCGCCCACCAGTTTATTTTATAAAAACGGCGCGCTTTTCATTCTGGACGCGCCTAATTTCAGGCTCAATAAATACAGCGCCAAAACTCCCGGCAAGCCTTACACGCTCGATAAGAGCATAACGCTCTTCGACGCCGCGCGCGTACCTAAAAACACCGAAAAGCCTTTGTTCACCGACCTCGCGGTCCTCGACAACGGCGCCGTTTTCATAGCCAGTTCGCGCGAAAAAGTTTTGTATCATTACGACGCGTCCGGCGCGCTTATAGGTAAAATCGCGCCTAAAGTCAAAATCGAAGGCATAACCCGTATCTGGGTGGAGAGCGAAAAGAAAATGCTCATCGAAGACCCGTTCAGCGGCAAGATGTATGTTATAAATTCGTCCGGCGAGCTTATCTACGAGCTCGACCTTAACTTTCAGCCCGTTATAATGCCTTCCGGCGACACCGTAAAAGTGGTATATAACGAAACCCCTTCCATGCCGAATGAAATATCACTTAAAACATACAAAATACCTGCCAAGTTCGAAAGCGCTTCGCTGAAAGCCGTTTTTCATATACCGGTCCAGAATTTTATGGTTTTAGGCTGCGACGCCGATAAAAATATACTCGCATACGCCGTGCTGGGCGCTTATAACGACGCTCCTTCGGAAGCTTACTTCGTAAAGTTAAGCGGCGCCACCGGCCGGCTCATTTCAAAAACTCCCGCTCCCATTTCACCCGAAATGTCGTGCATGCGCTATGTGCGCGCCGCGGAAAAGGGAACTTTCATATTCGCCCATGCCGACGAAGACGAATACCGCGTAGCTAAATACGTTTTAAAATAGGCCGCGGCGGTAATTTTTAGAAGGAGGCGCCATGTTCGCTGACCGGGTTAAAATACTGCTTTTAATAATTATCATAGCGGGGCTCGGCGCCTTCTACGATTTTGCGCTTTTTTTAGACCGATACCGGCTGTGGCTGGTTTCGAACCCGCAAATAAACGTTCCCGTCGTATTTTACTTTTTTCCGTTTATTGCCGTAAGCCGTAATCTGCTGGGCCTCACCGGTTCGGTTTACGCCGTTTTGGGCTTTGCCGGAATGTTTTTCAGGACGGCCCGCGTCCACTCTCTTATAATAGGGCTCGCGCAGCTGAACATCGGTATGGCGGCCGTTAATTTTCTGCTTTTCGGCTCGATCTCCAAACCCGAAAACGGCGCGCTGTACATAATCTTCTCCATATTGGCTTACGCGGCGTTCAACCGCGCCGACGTTAAAAAAAGTTTCGGCTGCCCCGAACCGCCGCCTTCCGGCGCCGCTTACCGTTTTTTTTCGGCCGTTTTTAACGTCAATACGCTGGCCATAGTCCTTACCGCGGCTTACCTTACGGCGGCCGCCAGGTATTACGAGATACCCGCTAAAGCCGTATATCCGGCGCTTTCAAAGGTGAGCGCCGCCGGAACTTACAGAACCATATTCAAATACAACGTTTTCGTGCCGGCCGGGTATGTAATGCAATCTGCGGTAACCGAATTTTTAAAAAACGACAAGCCGCAAGGCGCGTCGGCGTTTTCAAATAAAAAAAGCGTATCCGCCGGACGCGAGTTCATTTGCGTTCTTTCCAAGGGCGGCGACCGGATTTACATATCCGACAACTGCAATTATCTGATGAGCGAGCTTAAAAATTTTGCGCTGTTTTTCGGTCTGGCTTCCGAGCGCGAGTTTTTAAAGATCCTGGTCAACGAGCGGTACGGCATTATAATAAAAGCCATTCAGAAAATCTTTCGCAGCTTTTTCAACCGCGAGGCTGAAACTCCTTACTATAAGGGGTTTAGCTCCGACGGCGAAAGGCCCGGTATGGGAAGCGTCTATCGTTCCGGGCATTACTTTCAGTTTACCCTGTGGGCCAATTCCGCGGCCGAAGCGGAGGCCGTTTCTTTTAATAGCGGCGGTCCGGATTGCGACGGCGGATTGGGCATTTCGTTCAACGCGTCAGCCGGGGCCTTCGACCGGTCGTTAATGGAAACGGTTATATCTACCATCCGGCCCGAAGACAGGCTTAAGAGTTCCGTGAGTTATTTCGACGAAGGCCTGGAGCTTTATAAAAACGGCGATATCGAGGGCGCGAAGTTTTCTTTCGCCAACTCTATATATTATAATTACGCTAATTACGGAGCGCACTACTATCTGGCGCGCTGTTTTTATGAAAGCGGCCGCACCGATTCGGCGATCATATTCCATTTAAACGCGGCCATTTCAAATGCGGCCAGAAACGGTGTTTTTGCCGGCGCCGACGTTCCGGGCGCCATAAGCCGCGCGGGCGAGATCGCTCCGGCGTTTCAGGCGCTCGGCCCTGTTTTCAACGAATCCGCGCCTTCGAAAACAGGATTTTTTTATTAGATAAGAAGAAACGGCTGCGTTTTTTGATAAGGGAAGGCGAGGTGCCACGGCCCCTCCCTTCCCTTAAAATCCCTTCCAACCCCAATTCGCCTGACGCTTTATTATCGTGGATTGCCGGTTCTTCTGCCGGGGGCTTTAATTTGTTTTTGCTCTTTTCGGTAATTGCCTGAAATTTTTTTTAGCTCTGCTTTTTTTATGCAGACGCGCGCACGCGCGCGTCTGCGCAGCAATAATGGCTTGTTCGTTAGTCCGGATGTAGTTTATTTGGCGGGCGTTTTAGTAAGTCTAATTATAAAGGACGGGGTAGCGATGATTTGGATAATTGAAAAAGACGATTTTGGATATTATGCCTATTGTCCAGAGCTGAAAGGCTGTCAAACGCAGGGGAAAACGTTTGAAGAAGCGTTGGCTAATATTAAAGAAGCTGTTGAGTTATACCTGGAAACTTTGCCTTAAAATTCTTCATCAAAAATTGTGAAACAACTTTATGAAATTATTATTATTTTGTAAAAATTGTGTTAAAAATATTGATAATACAGGTTATCTGGCACAAAATAAAACGTCAAAATTTTTCTTGACATTTAAAAAAAAATAATTTATAATGCCTTTACTTTTATAACTCAATAATACACAGGGGTTATTTAGTTAATGAAAAAACGACTGATTTTTAGCGTATCCAATGAACAGACCCAGAATTCCAGCCAGTTTTCGGCTGTAATGACGGCGCCCGACTTATCTTCGTCCATACCGGCTGCGAGCGTAGAGTGCGGTATAGACAATCATAATCATAATATAAGCATAAGTGATATAATAAATAACAATTTAAAAAGCGGGGCTTAAAGCCGCCGTGCTTTTTTATTTTATATAAAAAGATAAATCAAACCCGGGAGGTTAAGTGGTCCTAATAAAGTAAAAGTCCAGAGCAATATAAAAATAACCTTAATTAATCGACAAGTTAGAAATTTATCAAAAAGGAGGTATTGCTTATAGAGTAAACCGAATTTTTAAGCAAATTTTACCGGGGAGTCAGGAAAGAAAAAAATTTCTTGACATTTATTTTCTTAAGTGTTAAAATCGCACTTTAACGAGTGGGTTAAACAAAGTTTAGTTTTAAAAACTTAAACAAACAACCAAACAACTTACCAAAATCAATTAAAAGGAGTGGGTTACACAATGTCAAAAAGGTTAGGTCTTCTAATCGTCATGATGCTTTTCGTTTCGCTGATGACAGGATGCTTCGGCAGCGACGATAGCTCAACACCAACACCGGCGGCAACGTCGAGCGTAGTTATTACGGGTACAATTCCGGCTTTATCAGCGCCTGCCGCTAATATGCCTAATTTTGCCCCTGTAGCTTATGGTACTAACCATGAAATGCTCGTTGTAAACGGCGCTACCATGACCGAAATTACCGGTTCAGCGGTAGTTATCAATGGTACTTCTTACACGGCTACGGTTCCCGCGGGCGCGGCTACTGTTACCGCGTTAGTAGCTGTTAGAGAAAAAACGCTCGGTAAGATAATTTACTCGGCTCTCGTCGGTAATCTTCCTACCGCTGCTCAGATGACAGCTGCTTCGCTTACGAAAGTAAACGTAACCGGCGTTAATCTTACCAATGAATCGACTGCTCTCGCAACGATCGCAAAAGACAAAAACATAGTAGCTCCTACGGTTCCTGTTAGCTCGTCAGTAACGACGATGACCGCTACCGTTAAATCGAATGTTGAAAACGCGGTTGGCGTGGCTACCGTTACGGCTATTAAAGACGCTACGGCGGCAATAAATGCTGTTCTTAATAATTCACGCGTCAGCCCGACCGTTAAAAGTTCAATATTAAGCACTCTTAATACCGAATTAAAGAAAGTCCTCGAAGCTTTCGTTACCGCGGTTAAAGATGCTACGGCAGTTGTAAGCCAGGAAATTGGCGCCACCACCCTTACCGTTGGCGGTACCACGATTTCTTCGACTACTACTCCTGCT
>MWBZ01000120.1 GCA_002069765.1 bacterium ADurb.Bin243 | reverse complement strand
TGATCAACGTGTCCGATCGTGCCTATGTTAAGATGCGGCTTATTTCTTTCGAATTTTTCTTTTGCCATTTTAAATTGCCCTCCTTAATTTAACGGAAAATTACTTAAAAATTAAACTGTTACCTATGATAAAAAGCCCACCATCGGTATTGAACCGATCACCTTATCCTTACCAAGGATACGCTCTACCATCTGAGCTAGGTGGGCTTAAGGTTAGAATATGGTGGGAGAAGGATTTGAACCTTCGAAGACCGGAGGTCGACGGATTTACAGTCCGTTCCCTTTGACCACTTGGGAATCCCACCTGAATCTCTTTTTAAAGCCGACAATGGGACTCGAACCCTCAACCCCCGCATTACAAGTGCGGTGCTCTACCAATTGAGCTATGTCGGCATTAAAATCAAAGTAAAAAAATTATATCATAGTTTAAAGGAAAAGTAAATTCTGAATTTAGCCAATTTAATCAGTTTATATTAAAAATAATTTGTTTTTCTTTATTTTTTTATTTAATACTTCATTTTTCTTCTTTTATTTATCGATATTTTAATTTCAATCGTGCATTATAATGAAGTAAATAATTCTTGAATTAATATTACCGCTATTGTATAATACACTCAATATTTAAACGGGAAGCCCTTGCAGAAGCTTTAACGCGGACGCGGCGGCCGGGCCATCTTAAAAATTATTACGGAGATAAAACAATGAACGCTGAACGCATTAAAGAAAATAAGATACCCTTAGATAAAAATACCTGGCATGAAATACTTTCGGAAATGAGATCGGCATTTTTCAATAACAGGTTCGACGATTATTTTTCATTTCTTTCAGGCTGCTACATGAGCGAAAAAGAGATATCCGAAAGGAATGATTTTTATTTAAGCCTGGCGGCGATGATTTCGAGGCATTTAAGAATGACGCCTCAAATTATCGGCGCTTACCCTTATCTGAACTATTTATCAGAAGATATGGCCGCGGCCGGCGGGGAAGACCTCGTTAAAGCCGCTTCGGTTCTTTCGTCGGCGTGCGAACGGGCCTCAAAAAGGCTCGAGGAAAAAGACGCCAAAAAGCCCGCCGCCCTTTTCGCGAAACCGGGCGCAATAGAAGACGCCGGCGCTTTCATAGAAAAATACCGTGCGAGCGTCGAATCGCTTTTTATAGAAGAGCTCGATAAAAAATGGTTTCTGGAAGGCGATATAGATTCCACGCTGGCGCTCATTTGCGAATTATTCCATCTCGAGCGCGCCGAAGCCGAAGCCGTAACTTCTCTCTGGTTCAACAATAAAGCCGACTTCAACCAGATCGTGAACTGGTTCCTGGACGATTTCTGCTTTTTGCTGCGTTCGGCGGAAGAAAACGAGTGGATAAAAATTTTCTGCCGCCTGGCGCTCGCTTACGGATACGAATCGGCCAATTTTTATTCCTACCAGGCCGAAGCCGGTTTCAAGCTGCGCGACTATCCGGCCGTAATAGAACTGGTATCCGCGCTGGAAAAAAAATATAAAATTACGCCTTTTTTAGAGCATTTAAAATGCTTTTCCCTGTGGCAGGTTTCAAAAACCAGGGAGTGCATGTCTATAATCAGGCGCAGGCTGGAAAACGATCCGCGCGACATACTGGCGGCCCTTCTCGCCGGCGACGTGCTGCTCAGCCTTTCCATGTTCGAACCCGCCTTAAAATCCTACGCTTACGCATACCACATAGAGCCCACGGCCGCGGACATTTTATATTCGCTCGCGCGCGGATTTCACGCCTGCTATTTCGCCGCCCAGACCGATTTATGCGCAAAAAAAGCCATGGCGGCCGATCCCGCAAGCGCCGGTTATTTCAAGTTCGGCGTCGAATTATATATCAAGTGCGACGAGCCCGGCGCTAAAGCGCTGCTGGACGGCAAAAACGCCGGCGACTGCCCCGTCTGCATAAGGGGAGTAAAAGAAGGAACACACGTCATCGAATGGCTGACAGCCGACGGCAAAAAAAAGCGGCTCGAAACCGAGCTCAAAGACGGGTTCATTCATAAATTCAAATATATTCCGGATATGAAAAAAGTCGAGCGTGAAGAAAGCCGCGACGGCGACATAACGGTTTACCGCAACAGCGCCGCGGTCCGGCTCGAGGAACTGCTCGCTGATTATCTGGTCGAAGACCTCGATAAATTGCCGAAACCGGCCATAGACGAATTCGCCGGCGCCGCGGTTCTCGGGGCAATGCGCTGATTTTTATAGGCGCCTTTATTTTTGGTGCGCCAGACCTATTTCCACGACGAATTTCCGGCCGCAGAATAAAAACTTCGTGTAATAATAAAAAATCCTTGAGTTCCGCTCGCAAATTTCATCCGGCGGGCATGATACGTAAACCGCTTTTAAATCCGCAGGAAAGCTTATTACTATTCCCGTAAACGAGCCGTTGGAATTAGGCTTTTCTCCTGTTGTAAATTTAAATATTTTTGTTTTTTCATCCGGCTTGAATTCGGAAGGCTCGAACTGCGCCATGAAAAACATGAATTCTCCGTTTTTTTGAGGCGGCTTATAATCTATAAGAGCGTAATAATTTCCGTTAGGCGAAGAAAATTTTTTCAGCGCCGCATCGTAAATATCTCCCTTATACGATATAAAAGGCGAAATCGGAACGGAATCCAGGCAAACCATATTTTTAGTGACCGGATAAGGTTTGAAGTGATAATCCGAATAAATCACGGCTTTTTCGCAGCTCAAAATTTCGGCGCCGCGCTGCTCTAAATGGTAATAAGCGGTTTCGCTCAATAACGACAGTTTGACATGCGTAAGCGGATCCAGGGTTTTAAAGCATATTTTTTTAGCGTGTTCGAACGCCGCCGCCAGGCAATCATGGCTTATATTTTCAAACGCCGTTTTAACCGGCGCGATATTTTTAATTTCTTCCGATATCCGTGAAAAATCCTTAAAATCATGTCCTGGCGACAGCTTATTCGCCATCTGCAGATGCTCGGCAGCTTTTTCGCTTTCTCCGGCGAATTCGCAAATTCTATAAAGCCTGTAATAATGATAGGATTTAAAAAGAGGGTTCGTTTCGAGCGCTATAAGCTTTCTGGTTTCAACGACGCTTTCTTTTATCATGCCGCGGCACATATAGTAAGACGCTTTCTGGTAGCTCTCTTCGCCGTCGGAAGTCATTTGCGATATCATTTTTTCCGCTTCGTCCAGGCGGCCGTAAACTATATAATTTTGTAATAGCAGGAATTTATGATTGGTATTTTCCGGATAGCGCGCTATAAGTTCTTTTCCTATTTCGACGCTCCTGTCTATATCGCCCGTGGTCGCATAAATATCCGCCTTAATAAGATGCATCAGCAAAAAGTCGCGGCGTCGGGACAATACCTTATCGCAGCACTGCAGGGCCTGAGTGAAATTGCCCTGCATCATCTCGGCCAGGCAGACGAAAACCGTCATTAAAAGGTCGTCAGGGTAAAGATTTATATAACGAAATCCGGCCGAGGAAGCCGATTTTACGTCGTCGTCCGAATAAAAGGCTATTATAGCGTCCAGTATCAGTTTTTCACGGGAATCGAGCGAGCTTTCACCTTCGCGCGATAATTTCAATTTGGCGTTGAACTCGGTGCGGGTTATTATGCCGTGGTTAAGAAAAAGAAAAAATAAAAGAAGCGCGTCTACATTGGCGGGGTCCAGATCGAAAGACTGGTTTAATTTTTCGCGGACGGCGTCGGTCACGAAATTTTTAAAATACTCTTCCCTGGCCTCTTCTAAGAGCGCCCTGGAAACTTTCGAACGGCCGGCGGCGGCGAGCGGCGCATTCAATCCCCCGCTCGAAAGCGTTTTGCCGTTTTCAAAATTCTCTCCGGCCGTAGGTTTATTCGCCTCGACACGCGCAACAGGAGGCGGCGCGGAATTATCGAAGCCCTGCGAGGAAAAAAGCCCGAAGAAAAAATTTTTAATATCGGACATTATGCCTTCGGAAACGTTCTTTTTCAAATCCCGCACGGCGCGCGCGAGTTCACGCGCATTCGCGAAGCGGTCCGAAGGATTTTTTTTAAGGCATTTGAGTATTATTCCGGCGCGGGCGGCCGAAATTTCAGGATTGTATTCCCGCGGATCGGCCGGCTCCTTAGAAGTTACGGCGCCTATCAGCGAAGCCGGGTCGTCGCCTTCGAAAGGCTTTACCAGCGCCGCCATTTCGTAATAGACGACGCCCAGACTGTAAATATCGACGGCGGGGGATATTTTTGAGCCTTTGCCGCCGAACTGCTCGGGCGCCATATAATCGAAAGTGCCTACGAAATGGTTGGCCTGCGTGATATCGCGGTCTACCGACTGTTTTACCAGCCCGAAATCCACTAGCTTGACGCGGCCGTCGGCGGTTATCATTATATTCGACGGCTTGATGTCGCGGTGGACCGAATCCAGGGAATGCACCGCTTCGAGAATATCGGCTATCGAGGCTATCAAGTCGTCGACGCGCGCCAGGTAATCAGGATCGCCGAAAGGCGGGGCTATAAGGTCGCGCAAAAAATAAGGCGCGCCCGGGTCCGGCTGTTTCAAATAGCCCGCCCGCAGAAGTTCGGCCGCATCGCCCGCGTGCGTTTTTATAAAAAGCGCCTTTTTCAGAAACGAGCTCAGCGCGCCTCCGTCCACATACTCCATTACATAATAAAGAAGGTTTTCAAGTTCGCCCGCCTGATAGACTTGAGCCACTCCGGGATGGACGACCCTGGCCGCGAATTTAGCCTCCCGCCGGAAACGCTCGCGCCAGGACTCGCTGCAGGCGTCGCCGCGCATCAGTTTCACGGCCGCCCTGCGGTCGAGCGCCTCGTCGAACGCTTCGTAAACCGAGCCCATGCCGCCTTCGCCGATCTTGCCTCGGATGGCGAGGCCGCGAGCGGCCATTTCTTTTTTGAATTTTTCGAAAGCTTCGTTCGGCATAAAAAACTATTTATTCCTTATATATTTCGAGTGTTTTTCAACGAACAGCCCGCGCATCGCGGCTAATTTTTTAATCTGCGAATCGCCAAGCGAAGGCACTTTGCGTAAATCTTCGACGCACGAGAAAAAACCTTTGTTGTCCCTGCGGCTGACGATATCCGCCGCCTGGCCCTTTGTTAGAAATGCTATAGATGCCAGTTCGTATTCTTCCGCCGCGTTGAGGTTGATCGAAACGAAAAACTTTTCAGTTTCATCGCCTAAATTAAAAGTATCGTTGACGATCCATAGCGGAACTCCTGCGTGTTTTAGCTTAAGCTCTACACCGGAAGTTCCCATGGCGTCGATCGTTTTCTGCATACGCTGAAACGATTCGCTAAAAGTCTTCTGCATCGTATCGGGCTCGAAGAGCGTCAGGTGCGCCGCCCGATAATTTTTACGGTAAAAGGCCGAAGCGTCTTCCCATGTTCCGGCGAAATAAGCGTTAGCGCAAAAGCCGCCCAGCGCGGCACGGGCGTCGGTGGGAAAGGCGGCCGCGTACTCCCGGATAAAATCGGCGAATACCATCGCTTCTTCGAGCGCTTCATGCGTTTCATATTTTTTGAAAAGGTTTCGTTTAGCGAATATGATTTTCAGGTAAGCGTTTTCGAGAGGTGAGAAAACTTCGCGCGGTTCGGTTTCGAGTTTGCGGCCGTAAAATTTTTCGTAAAAAGATTTATCGGGAAGATAGCCTGCCCCGATTCCCGCGTCTTTGACCATCCTGTAAAATAAAGTGGCGACAAATCCTTCCGTGGAAAGCATCTGCTGAATATTTTTCAATTCAGAAAAATCGAAGTTGGCGTTGAAATGATTATAAAGATAAATCTCGAGAGTGCCGGCCCGCATTTCCAGCTCCCGCGAAACGGGGGTCCTTTTGAAAGCGAACATATTGCTTTTCACCCATTGGTATCTCTTGGACTTATGCGATAGATTCGCTATATCCTGCAGCTGCGAAAAATACTCGCGCCCCCTCGCGTCTTCGAAAGTGTATAAGTTCCTGCAGGCGGCATTTTCGGTCATATCCGCCATCATGGTTTCAAAATGCTCCCCCCAGCCTTCTACAAACGCCGTCCAGAAATCGGATACGACCGGCGCGGTATGCACGAAGCGGTCCGGCGAGAAGCCGAATTCGGAATCCTGTAAATATGCGTCTATAAGATGACCGTTTTCATGCGCGAAAATAGATTCGAACGCAGAAGGATCAGGCGGCATTTCTATATAATGAGCGAACGATTTATCCGTAACGGCGGCGCCGTTTTTTAAATAGAAGCCGCGTTTGGGCATATTGCCGCCCCTTACGAGATGAATATAAAGCGGTTCGCGGAAAACCTCGCTTTTCTGGGAGCTTCTTCCTGCCTCAACCTCGCCGAGCATAAAGTTTTTAGCATAACCGCCGAGGGCGAGAGAAATTTTTGACATTCCGCCTTTGAGGGTGCCGGCGATTTCGGCCGCCGCGGTGTCGCCGGACGGTATAATCTCTAAAAGCGGAAGTTTCCGGGTTTTTTCGCCGACAAAAACGGGCGTAGTTCCGTCGAAGGACTGCCTCACGAAAACGAAAGAATCGCTGGAAGAGGCATCACACCATCCGGGACGGGCCGAAAAAAATAAGGAAAAAAACATTACGATCAATAAAAGCCTTTTCATTTTACCTCCGGCATTTAATTAAATAAAAAACTTTCTTAGTAATTATATTATACGAAGCTTTTTTTAGCAACTAAATTTGAAAAAATCAAAAACTTTCCGGTTATATAAAAATTGATTTCTATAACGGCGGCCTTTATATTTAAAACAATTCAAAGCCTGCGGCTATTTTTTCAAATTCCTTTTCATATTTTTCATACTCGCCTTCCGGCGCGATAAAGGCAAAAAGAAACCCTGAACCGTTTTCGGCGAGCATCGTATTGTCGTTTATCAGAGTCATTTTGTTCTTCCGGCCGGCGGTATGCGAAAAGCGGGCGCGGGCGGCCTTACGGCCGGCGATCGAGGCGCCGCCCTCCGAAATCTTTTTAAAATCCTTTACCATGGACGAAATCGCCGAAAGACGCCCGTCCAGAATAATCTTCGACGTCATGCCGGCGGGCGCCGAAAACATAACCAGCGCGAAATCGACGCCTTCCGCACCGTCCGGCTTTGCGCTCACCGTCACTATGTCGCCCTTGCCGTCTACTTTTATCTTCCATCCCTTTTCAGGCAGTTTCAACCGGCAGCCGTATTCGGCGCTGGTATAGACGCCGCCTT
Organism: bacterium ADurb.Bin243; assembly: GCA_002069765.1. Taxonomy (GTDB): domain Bacteria; phylum Muiribacteriota; class UBA9980; order UBA9980; family UBA9980; genus UBA9980. Next base: position 3,487 of record MWBZ01000120.1, on the reverse strand, counting down.
CAAGGCCCGTCTTAAGGCCGGCGGGCGCGGGCATGGTTTCAAAGCCGGCAACCGATATGCCTAGATTATCTATGAGCTTGATTCTGACGTTCTGCGTTCCGTCGACGGTATCCGAATCGGTGAACTTGATGTGAGTGGGGCCCGACACGAAACCGCCCGTGCTGGGATCCACCGCTATCCACCTTCCGCCGAGCCGTACCTCGTTCCACATATGCCCCATCCAGCGGCCGCCGGCATTCATCACGCCGAGCGATATCTTCACCGGGATCTTCAACGACCTGGCAAGAGCCGCGAATATTATGGCATGTTCACTGCACTTGCCGCGTTTTTTCTTGAGAATTTCCGGGGCCGAAAGGGTTTCGGCTATAAAGTCGGTTTCGATATTTAAATCGACCCATTCAAGGAGTTTTTTGACGATAACGACGCAGTCAGACTCTCCCGCGGCTATTTTTGCCGCAAGCTCCACGACGGCGGCGTCGGCCGGAGTAATATATTCAGATTCACTTATATATTTTTCCATGCCTTCGGATAAGGAGGCCGGAAAAGTTACGGGGCTCGTATCTTTTGCGGCCATTGACATTTCAAGCATCACTTCATAGACGCCGTTTTCAAATTTTGTAGAAACTATTTTCTGGCGGTTGTCTTCAAGGCAAAAATCCGAAAGCGGTATGCTCATCCACCTTACCGCTATCATGGCTTTTTTTATCTTATTGACGTTTCCCAGAGGCTTATCAATATCTACAGTCAGGTCGCTGTCGTCATTCATTAAAACGGCGATCTTCGACTTTATCCTTTCGTCGGCCTGCCATATTCTGTTATCGACCTTTTTCAGCGTTTCGACGGCGCGGGTCGAATTAATTATGCGCCCGTCGGGCGAGATCGTAACGAGTTCGGGCATGCTTCCGGCGACGGTAACTTCGGCCTCTACGGTACCTGCATTTTTAAGCACTTTTACGTTCACCCGACGAATATTACGAAGATCGAATATATTAAAATCGAAAGTCTTTTCGGGCGATCTTTTTATTATCACGTCAGGAATGCATGCATCGAAATAAACGCCGGCCGCTTCGAAAGAACTTTCACTTACGCCGCCGCACGTATCGTCGCGGCGCACCTTCAATTTCCGATTCTCGATGGTTCCGGTCACTTTTTCGGCTTTTACCTTGTAAGCGCTCGATTGCTCGAAAGATAAGGGCGCAAAATCTTTATCGACGATCAGCGAAACGCTTTCGGTAATGTCCTGCTGTGACATTCCGACAACATCTATTTTAAAAGCTTTTTCGATCTCATAAATGAAACCGCCGCCGTCGAGTCCGCGCATTTTAAGATGCTCATAACCGTACACGACGCCTTTTCTTTCAAACGCCAGCCAGCTTTCCTTTATAGCGCGGGCGTATGCCGAATTTAACTGCGTTAAAAACAATAAAACAGTCAGCAAAATAAAAAAGATTTTTCTTCTCATAAGCTCCCCTTTCATTTTTTCAAGTTCCACAGGCAGTTTTCAGCCGCAGAACCGTAATTTCATATAAAAATAAAATATATTCGCCTATTAATTCGACGGGACCGCGCCCGGCTTACCTACCCTGTCGATTCTATTCGTCCATATATAACCCGAAAAGCCGGCCGGAATTTTTTTTATATCTTCGGCCGTATCGAAGCCCTCCGAAAACTTTCCATCGCCGGCGACCAGCACGACGCCGGTGCCGGAGTCTTCCATCCGCTTCATGAATTTATGCGGCCATCCCCACAAAAAAGGCGCATATTTCAAAGGAATATGAAGCCACGCTTTCCTGCACGACTCCGGAACATAGCCGCTCCAGCCGATAAGTTCGTAATCGCCGAGCGCCTTGAAAAGAGTTTTCTTCGACAAAACGGGCAAATCCGGAATTTCCGTTTTCAGCGTTTGCATTGGCAGATCGCCGCCGTAAGCCCTTATTCCTTTAAGCCGCCACGCCGGGAGCGATTTCAAAAACTTCGCCAGAATGGCGCCTTCTGCCGGATCATTGCTTTTAATGTTCACAAGAAGAGTTTCAGCGGTAAAACGCTCCATTATTTCGTCCAGGGAAGGCATCAAGCCGATTCCTTTTCCCCTGAACGGAAAGGTCATTCCGCCATCTGCGGTATAACCGTAACCCACGTCAAGTTTTTTGAGTTCGGCCATGGTAAAATCTCTCACACGCCCTTTTCCATCGGTGCGATATTGCAGCGTATGATCGTGAAAAACCGCTAACTTGTCGTCCTTCGTCATTTGCACGTCAAGTTCGACAATTGCCGCGCCGTATTTAAAAGCTTGTTCCATGGATGATATGGTATTTTCAAGATAATGATGTTCGGGAGGAAATATACGCTTGGAAGTGTCGGTATCGTTAGTTATCCCTTCCATACCGAAAGTCTGAGCAAGTCCGCGGTGGGCTAACAATAAAGGTTTTACGCCGGAACGCCCGCAGAATATCGTCGTATTGTTAAAAAAAAGAAAAATTACGAAACCAATAAAAATATATAATAATATTTTAATTTTTTTACGCACTTTAACCACTCCATAAAGTTTATAACGGCCTGAAACTAAGTACAAAAAAGAAAAAGCGCTTTAAACTGGCTTAAGTAAAAAAGTTATAAAAATATATAGTAATAAAATAAATCAAAATAAGCCATATCGCGATTATAACAACCGCCATGATCCAGTTGTTTTTAAGAACGGGAGGCTCCTTTTCGGCTTTTTGACGGCATTCCAACATTATATCTTCCGGTATGAACAGCAACGATAAATAAATCAAAACGGGAACGATCAAAATATCGTCGAGAAACCCTATGACAGGTATAAAATCAGGGATCAGATCGATCGGGCTCAAAGCATAAGCCAGCGCAGTAAAAATTAAAATTTTAGGCATAACGCCGACCAGCGGATGCCTGTAAGCATAATAAACAACCACAAGATCGCGTTTTATGGATTTCGCCATTTCAGCCAATCGTTCCAAAAACATATCGTAATCCTTTTTTGATAAGGGAAGGCGAGGTGCCAAAGGCCCCTCCCTTCCCTTAAAATCCCTTCCAACCCCTGAATAGCCTGACGCTTTATTAGCGTAAGCGCCGGCTTTTCTGCCGTGCCTTTAATTCAGCTATGCTCTTTTCTTCAATTTTTGGCTTTCAATATTTTCTTTCCGTTTTTTTATTGTGTGTTTAGCAGACGCGCGCACGCGCGCGTCTGCGCTGCAATAATGGCTTGATGGTGATTAAAGTTATAGTTTTATTGCAATCACTATGGTGAATCAAACTGACTTTTTTCCGTAATGCTTTTTAAATTTAAAAAAGTCCTTATCTGTTCTCTGTTCTCTTTTCTCTATTCACTAAAGAATACGAGCCGGTACTCATTGCGCAAACTTTAAATATATAATACTTAAAGTTAAAGCTCCGAAAAAGACGAAACCCCGAAGCGTGAGCTTCGGGGTTTCGATAGACCTGGCAATAACCTACTTTCCCACCCAGTTCC
>MWBZ01000119.1 GCA_002069765.1 bacterium ADurb.Bin243 | reverse complement strand
CCATGATTTATATGATCACTGGCAAACTCAACTTCGATGATTTATTTGTTACCCACACAATTTGAGAAAGAACCATAATTTTAATGTATTATATTCAGTATTATTAGATATTACATTAACTTGATCGATCAACTGGCCTATTTCATTTTGCAGCGTAGTCCTGTCACTATCGGTCAAAGTTCTGTTATTGGCGCGTACGACGAGTTCTTCCAGTCGTGACAAAATTCTTCCCACCTGGTCGAGAGCGCCATCCGCTATTTTAAACAGAGAAGTACCATCCTGAGTGTTCTGGATAGCGCTTGTTAATCCAACTCCCTGCGCCTTCATTTTTTCCGCCATTGCAAGTCCCGAAGCATCATCGGCCCCCGTATTAATCCTGAGCCCTGATGACAACCGTTCAAGCGATTTGTCAAGGTCTATGTTGTTGTTGAACAACTGTCTCTGTGCGTTCATGGCTGGAATATTGGTATTAACGAACATAGTATCTCCTCCAATTATATTTTATAAAGCTTTCACTATACATATCGAAATTTTTTTATAATTATTTATAGCCGTATTTAAAATAATTTTAAAAATATACATACGCCAAACAAAAAAAGCTGATAAATCATTGATTTATCAGCTTTTTTTATAATTATATTGCTTTCGGCGTTATTTAAGCAATTGCAATACGTTCTGCGGCCTCTGGTTCGCTTGCGCCAGCATCGCGGTGGCCGTTTGCGAAAGTATCTGGTTCCTGGTATAATATGTCATTTCCAGCGCCATGTCGGCATCGCGGATTCTCGATTCGGCGAACGTCATGTTTTCACGCTGTATTCTGAGCGTTTTTTCGGTATAATCGAGCCTGTTTAAAGTTGCGCCGATAGCCGCTCTAATGGTCGTAACGTCTGTAATCGACTTCTGAATTACCTTCAAAGAAATATTAGCGTCTTCAAGAGTAATAACATTAACCTGTTTAAGTGAAGAAAGTTTTGATGAAGCTCCGACGCCGATTACGTCAGGCGCTACCGACTGCAGGCTGTATGCTATAGACTGGTTATAGTTAGCGCCAAGCTGAAGCCCGATCTTTTTGTTATCGTTAGTCGATATAGTCGCAACATCCGATGTGGAAGTTATGTAGTAAGTTGCCGCGCTCATCGTAGTCCCGGCATTCTGACCGGTAAACACAGTTCCGCCGTATGCTTCATTGAATATGCTCGTGCCTATTTTAATTCCATACATCGGCGAGCCTGCGTCTTCCATAGAAAGAGTATTGGCCGAACCCTGCATTTGTATTCCGCCCAGTACACCAACTACATTGGTTCCTGTTCTTGAATATGTGCTGGGTATGCTGGCGCCGCCAGAAGGTACGAAGCCCAAAGAAGACCATATCCCGGTATCGCCGCCAATATTAACTGTAGCGGCCGTGCCCACGAGCGTATAACCAACGGCGCTGGCATTCGGAGTCGAAAAACTTCCAGCCGAGTTAAATCCGCGCGCTACGTTCTGAGCATCTTGATCTATAACGCCAGAAACGAGCCCGACTGTCCAGTTAGCGCCGTTAGGGACTTGAATGGCAATAACATTGGTTTTCGAATTGGCCTGGTTAATTTTTGAAAGAACGGTATTCAAAGTATCTGAAGCCGCTACCTGGATGTCCACGCCATTTATGTTAATTGAGTTTTGAATTCCGATCTGCCCGCCGAACGCATATGCGCCCGCGCTTGCCACTGCCGGCGTCGCGCGCCCGGTTATGGATAAAATAAGATTGCTTGCAGTCTTTACAGTACCCGGAGTGTTTAAAACTTTCATCGATCCAGGTATGCCGGGACTTACAGTTAGTGATTTTTTAATATCGAGATTGCCGTCAAGCAATTTTAATGTGTTATATTCGGTATTATTGGAAATTACGGATATCTGATCTACTAATTGTCCGATTTCATCCTGAAGAGTAATGCGGTCGCTATCCGTCAAAGTTCTGTTGTTAGCCCTAACTACCAGCTCTTCAAGTCTGGACAAAATTCTGCCGACCTGATCCAGAGCGCCGTCGGCAATCTTGAATAAAGACGTGCCGTCCTGTGTATTTTGTATAGCGCTCGTAAGACCGACGCCCTGCGCCTTCATTTTTTCGGCCATCGCTAAACCCGAAGCATCGTCAGCGCCGCTGTTGATTCGTAATCCGGACGACAAGCGTTCTAAAGATTTATCGAGGCTTAAGTTGTTGGCGTAAAGCTGTCTTTGTGCATTAAACGCCGGTATGTTCGTGTTAACATACATAAAATCGCCCCCCTTTGTATTGCCTCTTTTAAATTTTTTAACTTTCCACTATAAATATCGAACTTTTACATTCGAACTTTATAGTTTATTGAAAAAAATAATAAAAAACTAAGGATTTTAAACATTTTCGCTTAAAATCCTTAGCTTAAACTTTGTATTTTATGTATATATTACTATAATCTTATTAATTAATTTATGAATCAAATCTTTTAACATATTGATCGAACGGCATATAAGGAATTTTTAATATACTGGTGCCTACATTTATTATGTTCGTCATCTTCCTGGAGTTTATAAGATTTTCGAGTGTTTTCGCATAGATCAAAAAGGGCGCATCACTGTAAACCGTTTCACCCTTGCAATTTATCACCTTCTGAAGGCCGTATTTATTAAGGTGCTTTTCAATTTTTTCTTTGTTGTCGACCTTTTCTCCAAATCCGATTATCGATTCGCTGACGGCATTATTAGCGTACATTTTATCGCCCGTATAAGAAAAGTCTATACCCATTATAGCGATTTCTTTAAATCCCATTTCGTGAGCGAATAATATCATCGTGCTGCCGCAGTTATTAAATGGAAGAATAAAAGGTAAATTCGAATATTCTTTTATTAATGCCAGCATCCATAATTGATGCCTTTTCATGGGCGTCGGATAATAAAAGTAAATCTTATTTTTCCACGCTTCGATAGCTTTATAATGCGTGTGAACGCTCGCGAACAGCGCGGTATGATTTCCGTGATAGTCGTGAAAAAATCTCGAAAGATTGCATGGATCGATAGTCAATATCGCATCTGGTTCGATTCCCGCCTTGTATAGCGGCATCAAAGACGCATCGACGCCGAAAACGGTAAAACGGTCGCGGTATTTTTTTAAAAGCTCTATATTATCCTGCAGAGAAGGGCCCGCGCCGCAGACCACGCAGTATTTATCTTTAAAGTCTTCATGTCTATTTAGCCATTCGCCAACATTTCTTTCTTTTACATAACGGCCGACATTTTTCAGCATGCTCCTTGAAATCTGGGCTTTAAAATAATTGAGCGTAAGCTCGTTCATTCGCATAACGTCTTCGTCACCGATCGGGCTTAAAACCTGTGCGAATTCGAATACGTTACTCTTGGTAGTCGCCTGGCGCTTCATTATTTCATCGAAAAAAAGCCAATTAACATTATAAAGTATAGAATTTTGTGAGCAGTTAAAAGTAGAATCCGGCGATTCCATTACGATCATTCTGAAAAGGTCCTCCGCCGAATAAAACAATTCCCGATAGGTTTTTGTCTTTTCTAAAAATATATCCTCAGGTGTGACTATGTCTCCTTTGAAACTGTTATTTTTATATAAAACGTCATTGCAATATACTTTCTCCGGCGTTTCAAAGCAGAAATCGGCCCCCAGAAGGTAAATTGTACGAAACTTCATGCAGCGGGCGAATATATAAGCCATTACAAGGGTGCTCGGCTTTTTTAAAATTTTAGGAATATGCGGCGTCAATTGCACGAAATTATTTAAAACGGTTTCGTCTTCAAAAGGCGCGTAAAAATAAAGCTCGGATTTAATTTTCGCGAAAAGCTCCGGCGGCTGGAAAACGTTAGCGACCACTTTAAGGTCTTTGGTGGGAAATCCGGAGAACAAATCCAGCACGGATTCCTGCGTGTTCTGAGTGAATACGAAATTGGGCTTTATTCCGTTTTTCATAAGAGGATTCAGCGCCGAATCGGTACAAATAATAACGACTTTCTGCTTATGCTTTTTTATATTTTCTATGTCCAGGTCAAGCGTTGGCCCGGCGCCGACTATAAGGCATTCCTGGTTCTGCCATTTAGGGTCTTTATACAATATATCTACGTTCCTGGATTTATTGATAAGCGCGGCGTTGGCGCAGTAATTGTTCATCCATATATCTTTATTGGCCGCTATTTCAGCCTTATTCATCTCAAGTATTTCTTTTTTATAATGATATTTAGTTTCAGGCTTTACCTCATGCACCGCTACGAACTCTTCCATTAAACCCAAACACCGCCTTTATTCATTTTTAATAATATTATTTATCATCCGCGCCGTCTTTATTGACGGTGTGCCTCAATTTCCATTCACCGTTAACTTTGACCCACAGATGAGGCGATCGGAATTCGTTGCACAATTCAAAAAAGCGTTCCGGCTTCAATCCTATATAATCCATCACTTCATGAAAATAACGGTCCGGAAATTCGCCGTCGAAGCGTTTAACGAGCGCCATGCCTTCTTCGCGCGTTATGTGCCTGTTGCGTATTTCCTGCGAAGCGTCGTACGTGGCGCGGCCTATGCCGAATTTAATAAAAGTGGTGTAGTAATGCAGATCGTCGATTTTATCGTCGATACTGTTATATTTGCTGTAAGTGCCCTGAGTGCGGAACGGGCGCGCCTGAAATCCGGTGTTTTCAACGGCATAATAATAAACTTCCTGCGGCGTCCATTTAACATAATAGCCGAGGTAATGAACTTCTATTTTAGACTTTTCGAGCTCGTCGACCGCGGCGGGCAAAAACGCCATTAAATCGGCCAGATCGACGCCGTGCTTTTCGGTGAGCTCACGAACGGAAACGCCTCCCAGATAAACGTCGTCGAGATTATTCATCGTATAATAAGACCTGTCGCGGAGCGAAGTAGCGTTATCGGCCATAGGGTTGCCGTATTCTGCTTCATTCTCTCCGTAGAATATAAGAGGAATGTTATATTTAGCCGCTATCTTGGGCGCGAGGTTCTTCTGTCCCAGAATGAAAGTCTGAAAAGGATGCAGAAGATTTTCAATGGAGAACCTCGTCAAAAGCTTCATAACGCGGCCATTTTGTTTAAAGGTGATATTGTCGAACCCGCCTGCCTCGATCCAGTTTTTGAAATTTTTATAGCCGTAATCGGTGTATAGCAGAGGCGGCCAGGTAACGGTCAGAGGATGCATCCCGTATTTGTACTTTAAAAGATGTGCGGCATACGCGCTGTCTTTTCCGCCGCTGCCGGGAACCACGCAGTCGTAGTAGCCGTCTTTGCGGCGGTAGCGGTCCAGAAGGCGTAAAAGCTCTTCTTCCCTTTTATTCCATTCGATACGTTCCTTGGTTTCTGCGGCGCGGCACGCGTCGCAGATTCCTTCGGAGTCTATATTCATAGAACGGTGTTTTTTATTTTTGTCATGTTTGAATTCTACCGAAGAAGCCGGACGCTGATTCGACATTACACATTTTTTGCAAAAAACGACCTTTTCGGGAAGCCCGTATTTTACTTCGAGCCCGGTTTTGTTATCACTCATTCTGCCCTCCAGCATTAATTATATTCGCCCATTGCCTGTAAATTTCAAGCCCGCGCGCGCCGCTTTTTTCCGGATGGTACTGGCATGCGAAAACATTGCACGCGGAAACGCTCGAACAATATTCGACGTCTTCGTATTTTGTAAGTGTGTGTATTATGGCCTTATCGTCCGGAACGCAGCAAAAAGAGTGCACGAAATACATATATTCGCCGGGCGAAATATTCTTCAGCGGGGAATTTCCGCCATGCCACAAGCCGTTCGCGCCCTCCGGCGGATATATGGAATTCCAGCCGACCTGAGGCACCTTATAATTTCCGTTTTTTAAAGTCGTGAACTTTTTGACGCCGCCTTTAAATATTCCTATGCCTTCGTGAGCTCCGAATTCTTCGCTTTCGCTCATTAAAAGCTGCATTCCCAGACAAATTCCGACGAAAGGCTTCCCGGACGCAATAAATTCGCGGATAGGCGATACCAGGTCGAATTTATTAAGGCTCGCCATGGCGTCGCAAAACGCGCCGACGCCGGGAAGAATAGCAGCGTCGCAAGCCAGAAGCGCTTTTTTATCGGAAGTCACGAAATAATCCAGGCCGGCGTGTTCGCATGCGCGCTCCACGCTGAAAAGATTTCCCATTTCATAATCTATTATAGCCACTTTTGCCATGTTATGCCGCGCCTCCCTTTGCCGCAACGCACTGCCTGCACATAATGGAGCTGCACGTTAAAGCCGATTTTATCTCGCCGAGGCTCGAAGGCTTTATCAGGCCGAATGTTTTACGGTTTTTAATGAATTCCAGATTGCCTTCGCCGTGCTTTTCAATGGAAAATTCGTCCGATACGACGTATCCGTAATGCAATATGGAAGCCGCCGCCACCGCGTCGGCCCGGCCTTCTTTTATTACGTCTACTATATCTTCAGGTTTTCCGGGGCCGCCCGAAGCTATAACCGGAATGGCGACTGCCTGCGAAACCATTTTCACGAGTTGTATGTCGTATCCGGAGCCGGTGCCTTCGCGGTCCACCGAAGTGAGCAAGATTTCGCCGGCGCCCAGTTCTTCGGCTTTTTTAGCCCATTCGAGCACTTCGACGCCCGTGTGCTCCCGGCCGTTGTCGGTATATGCGTAATAGCGGCCGTCGCCGCTTTTAATAGCTTCTATGGTAACGACAATCGTGGAAGAGCCGAACTTCAGGGCCGCCTCTTTGATCAGGCCCGGATTTTTTATGGCGGCCGTGTTTATGGAAACCTTATCCGCGCCGCATCTCAAGACTTCTTTAATATCGTCGATAGTCCTTAATCCGCCGCCCACCGTAAGCGGTATGAAAATTTCGCGCGCGGCCTTCGAAATGATATCGTGCAGGCTGTTACGGTTATACAGGCTCGCCACCACGTCTATATAAATAAGCTCGTCCGCGCCGTTTTCATAATAAAAACGAGCGAATTTCTCGGGGTTGCCGAGCACGCGAAGGCCTTCGAGGTGAATGCCTTTCACAAGGTTCGGTCCTTTTATGTCGAGCCTGGGTATTATCCTGATATTTTTAGCCATCGGCGGTTCCTTTTCTGCGTGTAATAAAAACAGTATATTATTTTATTTGAATATTTTTCCGGCATATAGCTTTAGCAACTCTATATCATGCGGCGTATCTATATCCAGAGAACGTTCTTCGGGCATAACGTAGCCGGCGGTATTAGGCATAATAAAATCCTTGGCGCCAAGAAGCGCTTCTATCCGGCTGACGTAAACCGCGCCGTTTAAAACGTAAAAATCGGGAAGATCCTGGCGCCTGTCTGCTTTTTCTTTATGGAGCTTTTCAAGAGCCCCGCCTTCAAGAAGCTTGAACATCAAATAAGGATGGTCGCCGATATCTTTAACGCTCACGCACGAATCGAACCCTCCGTCAATGCATTTTTCGATGCAGCCGTCTATATCGCCTGCGATCCGAAGCGGCGAAGTCGGCTGAAGCAGCACCAGATAATCGAATCCTTCGACCACGCTTACCGCATGCAGCACGGGATCGATTCCCGGCGTTTCATCGCGCGACAATTCTGCGGGCCTCACGAACGGCGATTCGCAGCCGTATCTTTTTGCGGTTTCGATAATTTCGGCGTCCTCGGACGATAATATTAGCCGGTCTATATATTTAGATTTCTTCGCTTCATCGATAGTCCAGGCTATAAGAGGCTTGCCGTTAACTTCGAGAACGTTCTTGCGGGGAACGCCTTTCGAACCGCCCCGGGCCGGAATCAATCCAAGTATTTTTTTTCCTTTATACATCAATTCCACCTATATAATAATTTTAATATATTCAAAAACTATTTTATTGCATTCTTTTTTTACAGGGCCGATTGCGTTTTTCAAAGCTAACTCTGCCGAAATCCCCTGAAGTCGGAATTGCGTTCCATATAAAGCCTTCGGCACGAATCGAGATAATTTCGTTTCTGATGGTCGAAATAATTGTTAATCAGAGTGACGTTGGCGTCATGGAGCGCTTTATAATATTCGTCATCAGAAAGTTTCGTGAAATTAACGCTCATAAGATCGGAATTTGTGTGCTTATTTTCGTAAAAATCTTCGGCGTCTTTAATCAGGCCTTTTTCGATCGCATGATAATAAAGAGGAGATCCCGGATAAGGCGTAACCGGCCTTATGGTTCTAAACTGCGAATGGTCGTCGTACTTCAATAAAAAGTCCACGCCTTTTCTTAAAGTTTCGGCCGTTTCGCCGATATTTCCAAAAATGATATTATAACCGGGCGAAATTTCCTCCGCCAGCGTGGCTTCGACGCCTTTGACTATCTGCTCGCAGGTAAGATTTTTATTCATCACGTTTAAAATTTCATCGTCGAAGCACTCGATCCCGTAATTTATAAAAACGCAGCCGGCTTTTTTCATTATTTTCAACACTTCGGGCGTAGCAAAATTCAATCTGCCGTTACAATCCCATTTTATATTCAGGTTTTCTTTTATGAAAGCTTCGCAAAGGCCGATAGTTCTCTGCGGGTTAACCATTAGAAGCTCGTCGCCGAAAGCGATATACGATATATTGTACTTTTGCTTTAAAATTTTAATTTCTTCGATCAGGCTTTCATTCGACCTGATTCTTATGCCTTTGTCCATGCGGTAGCAAAAATTGCATTTAAACGGGCAGCCGCGGGAAGAAAGCACCGGAAAGCACCTTTCGCTGTTTTTAATATGAGGCATTCTTAAAAGGGAGTAGTAGTCCATATGAAACATATCCCAGGCGGGAAAAGGTATCGAGTCGATATCTTTTATAAGCTCCTGCCTTGGATTTACGACACATTTTCCGTTCTTCATATAAGCGATCCCGTTGACCGAAGAAAGGTCTTTTTTGGATTCGATCGCGTTTAAAAGATTTATGGTGCTGATTTCGCCTTCGCCTATGACGATAGCGTCCGCGCCGGTTTTTTTAAAGAAAAATTCCGGCTCCGGAGCGGGGCCGTGGCCGCCTATTATATAAAACGGTCGGTTTTTGGAGTCGTTGACGGCCTTCGAAATCTTCAAAAGCTTTCTGTACTGATAATAGCCGCCTATAACGCTGACGCCGACGGCGTCGAATTTATTTTCGTCGAGATATTTAGTAAGATGTTCTTCGCTGTAATGATAGACGTCCTGGCTGTATATAACCGCTTCGTGGCCAGCTTTCCTTATAACCGAAGCTATATATGCCAGACCGATGGGAAACCAGTGTATATAGGAATCGTTATCGTAGACTACAAGCAATATTTTCATAACTGCACCTTTTGATTAATTATTTAAGCGCGTTTATATCGTAAAACGCTTTTTCACCGCTCGATTTGATTTTAACGTACATTTTTTTTATTATTTTAACTATATTGGCGGCCGTATCTTTTTTTTCATAAATATTCTTAACGCCGGCCAGTTTTTTTTGAAATTCTTCAGAATACAGCTTATCGAAAGCTTTTATTATTTCACGAGAATCCGCCGGACAGTCTATTACGCTCTCTGAACGGGCGCGGCCGTCCTGCCTGCGGCCGATGTTAACCGTTCCTATCTTAAACGACGGAGCCTCGATAATGCCGCTCGACGAATTTCCCGCCACCGCGTCCGCTATGTTCATAACCGAAAAATAAAGTTTTTTACCGAGCGAATCAAATACTACGGCTCTTTTATTATTCTTTGCGACAAAATTCTTTATAGCGGAGCGGATTGCTTCTCCTCCGCAATCCGCGTTAGGCATGGTAAAAATAAATTTGACGCCGGCAAAGCTTTCAAAGGCGTCTAAAACCTCGCTGAACTTTTCGGCTTTTTTAGAACCGGAAATAGTTTGAGGATGATAGCAAACAAGTATGTTCCTGTCGCCGAATTTAAAATTCAAAGCTTTTTCGAGTTCGTTTTTAGAAAGTAACTTGATTTTTTTTATATTTTCAACGCCGGGCGCGCCGACGTTATAAACAAAATCAGGTGTTTCGCCCATCTGAATCACCCGCAGCCGGTATTCTTCGGTAGAAACAAAGTGAAGGCGGCTCATTTTAGTAATGGCGTGGCGGAACATCTCGTCCATCGAACCCCGCGTAAGCTCTCCGCCGTGTATATGCACCAGCGGAATATTATGCATAACGGCCGCAGCCGCCATCGCCATGGCTTCGTAGCGGTCGCCCAGCACCACGGCCAGATCGCTTTTAAGCTCTCCGAGCGCTTCGGAAAAGCCCATAACGCCGAGGGCCATAGATTTTGCAGCGCCGGAAGGAGAATCGGAAGAAAGTAAAATTTCCACTTTTTTATCCACTAAAAAGCCGTCTGATTCTATTTCATTTACCGTATAGCCGTGGCGGACGGAAAGATGTGAGCCGGAAGCTATTATTTGAAGCTTAAAGTCACGGCTTTTTTTTATTTCGCACATGAGGCCTGATAAAATTCCGTAATCAGCCCTGGTGCCGGTAAAAATACAAATTTTTATTTTTTTTTCTTCACTCATATCTCTATCGCTTCGTCTTCGCTAAAATCCCTGCCCGCGGGGCGGCCTATAACTTCGTCCCATCTCAAAGGGCTTATTCCGGTTCCAGGCCTTTTGACCGCGAGATTCGCCTCGCTGAAAATATCGCCTTTTTTTATAGCGGTTCCGGCCACTATGCTCTTTCTGGCGATTTTAATATTTTTTGATTCCGATTTAGAAGGCTTCTTAACACCGTCGCCCATCGCGCGTTCTATA
>MWBZ01000118.1 GCA_002069765.1 bacterium ADurb.Bin243 | reverse complement strand
CCGTAACGGCAGCGGCAAGGGCGCACCCGGCGGCATCCGACCGCCAGCATTCTTCGTTAGATCCTATTTCCACGAACATCGCCGGCTTTTCGATATAAGGACCGTGATGGGTAGCTTCCATTGTCACCGTAAAACCGGCCGGTTTATGCCTGTCAAGAGCCTTGGCTGCCTTTTTCAAAAGCAAGGCTGGAGCGGGACACAATTTTCTGTCACCGCCTCCGAAATCCGCACGGCCGAAATTTCCCGGAGCGTGCGCTGAAAGCGTAGGGATTCCGGCGGCGGCTTCGTGACGGGTCGCGAAAATAAAGCGATCGGCGTCTATTTTTTCATCGATGCGTTCGGCGAACACCGTATCGCATTTAATCGTGTACAGTCGGGCGGAACCGAACGAAAAAATTTCATGACCGTCGAAACTTCCTGCTACCGATTTAAAGCGATTTGTCGCCAGAAGCTTTTCTTTGATATTGAGACCCGCCGGATCCAATTCGCTGATAATTATAGCGTATTTCAACATAAGCCCCCACTTTTTTATAAAATTCGAAAAATTTTAACACGATAAAAATGCCCTGTCAAGCTTTAATCTTGCTATTTTCTTGACTTTAGATTTTTCTCTTGAATTTATTAAAATATTGTAATATAATCCATATCCATAAGAGAAAGTAAAATTTTTAAAAAACGGTGATCTTTATGAACGACAAACAGGAACCAAACCACTTTTTAACGGCCCTGCTGATTTTAATTTTCGTGTTCGCCATTTTTCTAACTTATTTTTTAATGTTCGGACGGCACAGCTATACTCACGAAGACAAACCCTTCGAAGGCTTCACTTACACGAAAAAAGACGGAAATACCGATCGCACGGTCTTCACTTTAGCTTCTCAACCCCTTTTTGAATCAACTCGCCAGGATATTCTCGTCCCTAAAGAAGGATACCTTTTCGATCATCACGAAACGCTTTCCGTAGCGCTTCCAAAAAATAAATTTTCTCATATAAAAGCGGTGCGCGACGCTCATTTCACATGGGACGACACGCCTTACTATAAAGCCCATACGGCAAAACTGGGCCCGATGGCCCCCTCTCACTTCGATACTTTCGTCGAAGAAAAATTAATGACCAAACTCGACGACATCGACTTCAACCACGAAATGATGCCTCTAATGCGCCAGGCGCAGAACAATACTTCAATTAAAAACGCCGCCGAAATGATTAAAAACGGCAGCTACGACGACGCGCTCAAATTGCTTCGCTCTACGGCTCAGACTACCGATAATATCTGCGTAAAATCCGCCGCGCTAAGCCATATAGTTAACATTTACAGGCTCACGGGCGACAGCGTCCAGGAAAAACGCGCGTGGGGCGCGCTTTCAGTGGTCAATACGCAATTTTACCTTAAAACATTCCCGGATAAAGCGAACGCGCTTAAAAGCGTTTCGTCTGTGGCCCAGAGCGCTATCAAGCGTTTCGAAACGGACAGGCCGAACCTCAATTTCAAACTGCCTAACAAAGATTTTTAATCAAAGGATTGATATTGCATGAAAATGATTTTATTCAAAGAAAAACGAACGGAAGCCGTCGGGCTGAAACCGCAAATGCGCTCCGCGAATAAAGGCATGGCCATTCCGCTCGCGCTTACGGCCGTATTTATAATGAGCGTGCTGGCTTATTTTTTCATCAGTTACCAGAACAACCAGGACGCCAAAACCTTCCACATCGTCAATATAGAAAAATCAAAGCTGGTCGCCGAAGGCGCCATCAGCGCGGCTATATTTCACATAGGCCGCCAGATGAACGATTTCAACAACGTAAACCCTTTCCAGTTCATCAAAGATATCGTGAATATTTTTAAAAGCGGCGATGCATCGTGGTTCGCAAGGCTCAGAATACCTTCGCTCATAGCCAGCGCCGGAACAACTTCCGGCACTTACATTCCGGGCGCGGAGCTTTCGTTGACCGTTTCGCCGGATATGCTCCTTCCCAAAGACTGGTACAAGCAAACGCTCGACATTTCAAAGCTGCCCGGCGTGGCTTCGCTTATCGCTAAAATGGGCGGCGACGCATCTAAAACTAAAGTCAGTTGCGATATAGAGCTGCGCGAAATGAAACCCATCGTTTCCGATAAAGGCTGCGTGCTCTGGAAGGGCGCAAAATTCGACGAATCCCTTCACGACTACGTAAGCAAGCTTGGCGATAAGCTTTTCGATTTTCTGGGGATCGGCAATCTGGTAATAGATATTCCCGTAGGCAGCATGATATCCAAATTAGTGGCGAGCTCTGTGCCGGCGCCGGTGGACACCCTCATATCCTTCGTTACGGATTCCCTAAAAGATTCCCTGAAGGTGCTCGACGTACACATCGACATAAGCGCCATGCTAAAAAGCGCCCTCAAGTCGATAACCAACCTTATACACGTTCCGGACATCAAGCCCATAACCGGAAATGTCGTCATAGAAAAAACCGCCACGCTCTTTTTCAAATGCCGCGTAGATTTTGTGCCGTCCGGAAGTAATATTGCCTTTAAAACGGCCGTAGAAGCTTCACGTGACATCAAAATAGTGGACATGGCCGCGGCCAACCCGCTTTACAGTTTCTACTGGCTCAACGGCGACAAAAAGAAATATTCCTCCGACGATTGGGGCTTTAACCACACCGGAATATTCAAATTAAATAATATAAGCCTCGATTACGGCTACACCGGCCAGTTCAATTTTCCGGACGATATAGTCAATTTTTTCAAGGGCACGTTCACGTCTCAAATCGTGAGATTCCCGGGGCTCTGTTATATAGGCGGGCCGGAGCAGCAGGAAATGCCGACGGGCTTAAACGACATACTTTTAATTTACCCCAAATACATGCCGATCTTCAAGCTCGTATTCGGCCCGGTAGGAACGGTCCACACATATATGCCGACCACTTTTATTCCAAATTTCCCCGTTGACGTTTCGGTGCTGCCGTCATTTCTGCCTTCGCCTTCCATAGGATTTTACGCCATCGGCAACCTCGTAGTAACCGCCATCGACGGCATGCTCAAAAAACCTAAAGTAAGGCTTTTCGGCGACTGGTGCCTCTTTCCCACCATGAAACTCCGCATCGACGGAAACGTGACAAAGCAGATCCGAAGCATGAAAGGCGTAATATTCACCGTGCCGGTGCCGTTTCCTCCGTGCACGCTCAAATTCGGCGGTTATTATTACAACACTGAATCCTACGGGTATTCTTACGCCTTTTATCAGAAGCCGGCGGAAGCCAAAGTGGACGGCATAATCGAAAATATATACGAACCCGACCAGTATAAGAAAAAAGCGAGCCTCGTATATAAAGACGGCGTGGCATTCAATAAGGACTCGGCGATACGCGACGAAAACCAGGTCATAAAAATTAACGGCGTAATATACGTCGACGGCGATCTCATCTTAGACGCGAGCAGTTTCTACGGAGCCGGCCAGCTGGTGGTAAACGGCAATCTAACCATAAACGGCGAAGTGCTGCATCTTCCGATGACTAAAGACAGTTACGACGGAAGCAAAATAGTCCACGGCGAAGGCGGACGGATCGTGCCCTTCGTTATCGTCTGCTTTAAAAAACTGACGATTTCACCGAAATCTAAAGCGCGCATAATGGCCCCGATTTACGCAAAAGAAGGCGTTGAAACGAGCGGCTCCGCTTCGCATATAATCGGAAACCTGGTGTGCGAAAAATTCGATCCGACGAAAATCAACGCCGATCTTACCATATGGTACACTCCCGAAATAACCACGTGCTCGTTTTTAAGCCTGATACCGCATGTGGGCAGGTTCGCTCCCGACCGTTACCGCGCGGTTCTGGCCGAACAATTCAGCACGTTTAAAATTAACCGGGTAGAATAGCCGCTAGCTCGAATATATTAAAAAAATTACATATATCAAAAAATAAAGCAGGGTGAAAAAATGAATAAAATCAAAACGATTAAAAATAAGCTCTTAACCGGCGCATACGGGTTCTCCTTTTTAGAGGTCATGATAGCCCTTGTAATACTTGCCATAACCATAATACCTTCGGTCAACCTTTTCGGAACGACCGTTAAATACACCATCAACATACAGGACATACAGATGGGTATGCGCCTCGCGCAGGACGCAGTGGAGCACTATTCCGCGAGCTCTTTCGCCGAGCTGCGCTCGGTGCTCGCCGGAGGCGACAACTACAAACTGCTTCCGGAATCGGGGCAGACCGAAATGGTCACCACGCAATTCGAGCGCGACCACAGAAACGTCAATCATGAATTCGATAAATTCAAAAGAAAAGCCACGCTTTCAAAATTGGATTCCAGCGACGATATGATATTAATAGAAGTCAACGTATGGTGGTATGAAGGCGATTTCTCGCCCAGAAAAGCCGACCAGCGTTACGTTACGCTTTCGTCTATAGTCCACCGTGATTTCGTTTTATAAACATCCGACGCGCGCTTCGGCGGAAAGAACGAACTCATATAAGCCGGCATATTAAAAAAAGCTTATTATTCAATTTATAATGAAGGAGACTGACTTGTGAATATTAATTTTATTTGCTGCCCCAGGGCGAAAAAGGCCTTCACGCTGGTCGAAACTCTTCTCGCGGTAACTATTTTAATGATGGTTTTCAATATCTTTTACTTTTACATGCAGTCTCAGAACCGCCAGATACTCACGCTGGTACAGAAAAACGAGGTCGAAGAGGTGGCGAATTTCGCCATGCAGTATCTGGCGAACGACATCAAGTCGGCCAGGCGCGGGTCCGTGGTTATAACGCCGTCGTCTTTAACGCTCGACCGTTTCATAGAAGAAGAAAAAGACGCAAAGCAGTCGGCGCAGCTGGCTATGATGAAAGTGGAATACCTCTACGATTCTTCGAAGCAGCAGCTCACCCGAAACGCCAGCAAATACGATCCGTCTTCTTATGACGACTCCACGGGCGTTTTCAAAACGCAGCCGAAACTTGCGGAAACTAAAATTTTCAATAAAATAAGCGCTTTCGAGCTCACAAAAATAAATATGCCGCCGATATCCGGCATAAGCGATATGGCCAAACATATGCTTGGAGTGGACGTAAAAATTTGCGCCGAAGCCGCCAACGTACTCACGCACGTATCGCAAAAATCATACAAGGAAGACAAGGTTTATATAAGAGACGAAATCGCCTTTAAAAACCAGCCGTTCTGGAACCAGAACCCTAAATACACTAAAGTCGGGCCTATCGCGTTGAAATTCACCGACCCGCTAACCATCAATCTTTCGCAGCTGGAATTTCTCAACTGGATCAATTCTTTAAAAAAAGCCAGCAACGTAAAGCTCGCCTTCGAAGACATAAACAACAATCTCATGACCGCTCTTTCCAACGAAGCGTTATCGAGGGTAAACTCTCTTTATCCCAGCTTAATGTCTCAACTCGACGGCGAAGTAAAAAGGCAGACGCAGGATATTTACGCGTCTAAAATCGCGCAGGACTACTCTGGAGCTAAAGATAAAATCGCCGCCGCGCTTATTTTGAAAGATTATATACTCACCAAATCTCCGGCCGACTGCAAGGCCTTAAAATCGCGTATAGCAAGCGGATTTCTCGAAGAAACCGAAATAAAAAACTACGTCAAAAGCAACGCTGAAAATTTAAAAAAATACGGCATATTGTCCGCGGCAGACGTTTCGGCGATCGATGACGCCACTTCCAGCGTGGAAGTGGTTTCAAGGGTTTCACGCCTGATAAGCGCATCGGCCCCGGAAACGCCTAAACTGATCTTCAAATTCGTAGAAACGCTGTCGCTGGCCTTTGCGAACAAAATCAAAAAGCAGATCTGCGATTCGATAAACGTCAAAGCTTACGTGCAGAAAAAAATAGGCGAGCTGGTAGATCCGGCCATAGACCAGCTTTTAAATATTCTCGGAGTGAAAGCCATGATCGATGAAATCGGCAAGAGCGAGCTCGGCGAACCCGCAAAAATCGCGGTGCAGAGCGCCGTAAATTCCTTCAAATCATGGCTGAAAGACCAGATCACTCAAAAGCTCAGCGAATTCACCAACAAGCTGCTGGACACCGTCACCAAAACCGTTACCGAAGGCGCATCCGGCGGCCAGACCAGGGAAGAGATAGAAAGGCAGCAGCGCGAGCGCTCGATAGGAGACGATATAGGAGGCGCCATCAACGACATCTTCAGCGCGGTGATTATAACGGTCTCTAAAAATCTGCTGCTCGGCAATAAATACGACGAAGCAGGAAAATCTTTTATCGCCTCGAGCGCGAAAGATTATCTCAACAGCTCTTTCAAGGATTTCGAATACGACATCTCTTCGGTGCTCGACGCCGACCAGCGCGACGCGCTTAAAAACGACGAGCAGATAAGGCGCGTGGAACAGATAATAAACGGAAATAAGTAAAACCGAAAGCGGCTAAAAAAATCCCTTCCGCGAAAAACGGAAGGGATTTTTTTATCTTTTAGAAAAGTGGCACCCGCAATAATTCTGGCGGTAGATCGAATATTTTTTACAGTAGTCTATGCTTTTTTTATAGCCGTCCGCCTTTTTGAAGTCGAACTCGATCAGCTTTACGATCCCGCCGTGCTTGATGGAAAGAGAAGCGCCTATGGAGTTTATAAGTTTTATATTTTTATGCGGGCTGGTGGTGAGCGTGGTCGCCACATATTTATAGCCGTTGCCGGCGGCGAATTCGAACGCGGCGCCGAGCCTTAGTTCAAAACACTTTTCGCAACGCTTCCCGCCTTCAGGTTCGCTTTCGAGGCCGGAAATATAATTTATAAATTTTGAATATTCGTCATTTTTAATAAACAACTTGAAATCGAAAATTCCGGCAATTTTTTTTACCTCGTCAAGACGCAAAGCAAGTTCGGCTTCGTCGAATATATTAGGGTTATAAAAGAAAGCGTCGAATTCCGCCGCAGATTCCGTAAAGACCGGCACCGGCGAAAGCGCGCATGGAGCGCAGCATATATGCAGCAGCATTCTGGAATTTATTTCGGTTTTTATATTGAACATGAAAAACCGCCGTCGTGAAGAGTTTAAATTGCCGATTCGTTAATGCAAATCTGTTTTAAATTATAGATAATGCCTTTTTCGAAGAGCGAATAATAAAAAGAATCGTCCGACAGGCCGTTAACTTCGTCTATCCAGAGTATGTCGGAATTTTCGCATTTAGTGATTTTATAACGTATGCGTGCCTCGTATTTATCCGTGCGGGCGAGATCGCGCCGGTCTGAAACGGGGGTTTTTATATTGACCTGAAAATTTTTAGTGAAAGTCATGCTGTAAAAAGAAATATCGATCACCGCATATATTCCGCATTCGGCATAAAGCTTTTTCATGGCTTCCGGAGTTAAAACGGCCGGGCTTCCGGGCGCAAAGCCGGCTTTTTTATATACGGCCTCCGTCTCCCGCGAATCGCACACATGAATCTTCCATCGCTTATACTGATCGATTATCTCCGTTTCAATCGACGCTGCCACCGACGCTTTTATTTGATCGCTGAATTTCAAATCAGGTTCGAAATAAATGAAAGGCTTCATAAGAAGCTTGATTTCAAGAGTTTCTCCCGCGCCGCGCACCCCGTAAACGTTTGAAGTGAGATCGCAGAATTTTTTTACGCAATCGGATATGGGATTGTAATTTACGCCGTCGCTTGCGACTTTTTCGGTTTGAAAGAAAACCTGATAGTTATAGTCGGTAGAACTGCACGCCAGAGAAACGCCGTAAAATAAAACAGGGATCGACACACCTACAAAAAAATATATGTATAACCTTTTGAGCGTGATTATACGAAGCTTTTTAGCCAAATGAAACTCCCTTTATTCGTTATCGATCTTATAAATTTCCGATATCACGTCGCTGACCGCTTCGGCTTTTTCTTTAGGAATACCGTTTTTGACCATCAAAGTAATTACGGTGAACCAGGTGAGGTCTTTACCGCGCGTGACCAAAGGCCTAGCAGAAAGGCCGCCGGACGGTGAAAACTCCGATGAAAAAAGCCGCGGATTAAAGCCTGGCGTTTTATCGTTAAAAGACTCGTAAGCCTTTAGCGTTTCAAGCGTTCTTGAATAGTCGGGGCCGTCGTTGAGAAGCGCTTCCGTTTCATCTGACGTAAGTTTTTTTTCGGCCGCCTCACCCTGTAAAGACTTGTTTTTAAAATCCGCGTTCAGCATGTTAAAATTTAAAACAGCCCTGACGTTATTCTTTTTAGCCGCTATTTTAACCGCTTCTTTTATATCGGCGTTGATTTGCTCGAAAATTTTATCCGTTTCTTCGGGGGGGAGATAATAGTTGCGCAGCAATGAAAATTGGATTTTTTCCTGCGCGTCTAAAAGCGAAGAAAGTTTTTTCTGCTTTCCCTTGAACTCCGCGTCATATTTATCGTAAAATTCCCTGCTGGCTTCGGCGTACTGCAACTGATTTTTTTTGAGTTCAACTTCATTGGTCGTTTTTTGAAGCAACGGAGCGTATTTTTTCTCTAAAAGATCAAAATCCGTCATTTTTTTCGTTCCGGATTTTTTTATTTCTTTCCAGACCGTTTCGATATCGTCTTTTATTTTCTGCAGCTCATGGGCTTTTGCCGCCGCTTCTTTATTGTACTGCTTGCGCCGCTCGGATATAAGCGCTACGAAGTCGGCATGAGTTGCCCCTTTTGGCGCCGGTTTTATAAACAAGTTAAGCGCCGGATCGTAATAGTTCATCATCGGGTGAAGCGCGTAAACCGTCGCCAGATCTATGGTAGCGATGACAGGTTCTCCCGCTGGCGCAGCCTGGGCCGGCTCGTTCTTATCGGCCGCCATGCATAAAGCCTGAAAGTTTGCGGGTAAGGCGATCAAGGATGCATAAATTATTAATTTAGCGATATAACGAAATTTTTCCCTCATAAAAAGACCTCCAGAATAAGCGGCGAAAATAAATGCCGGCCGATAAGCCTGGCCGCCGGTTGCAAAGCCGCTAGATAATTATATCAAAATAAGACGCTAAAAACAATATATTTTTAAAGGCTTTATATAATAATTTTTAAAGGTAAAATTGTTGCAAATGCGCCCATTATTTGTTATAATAATTTTTCGTAATTACCAGTTCTTTCTCTTCATTGGGTAAAAATAATTTCAAGTATATATAAAAAACATTTGGAGGTCGTTTATTGATGAAAAAATTTTATTCCTGCCTCGCTGTAGTTCTGGCTTCGCTATTGTTATCTTTCGTTCCGCAAGGCATAAATAATTCCTGCGCGCAGTCAAAAGCAGAAGGCGCAGCGGCAAACGAAACAGCAGCAGGCGAAGAAGCTTTTTTGGCCACGGCCGATATAGCCATGATTTACGCCCTTCATCCGGCCATGCAGTTTTACGATCAAAAAGTAGGATTATTTATAAAACCCCCAAAGCCCGGAACTACCCACGACGAATTTCAAACGATAATTAAAAACAGGCAGAAAGATTTCATCCAGGGCGCCGAAGGCAACGCCAGTGAAATCAAGAGACTAAAGGGTGAAATCGAAATCCTTTCAAAGGAAATCAATAAACTCGACTCCTTAAAAAACGACGAAATGGGCGCAATGAATCAACGCTTCGAGCTTCAGCTCAAAAGCGCGGCGAGCGAAGAAGACAGGTTCAAAATACAGGCTTCTAAAGCCTTGGAATATAATAAAATCGAAGCCAAATTCAAAACCGAACTTGAAACCAGAAATAAAAAAATGGCGGGCCTTTTGGATTCATTTGAAAAGATCCAGAAATCGCTTTTAAAAATTTATTACCTTTCAGCCGAAGAAACCTCTAAAAAATTCGACGAAATCAATGCCGAAATCAAAGACGCCATATTGAAAGCGGCCGCTAAAAATAAAGTTAGCTCGGTGGTTAACCTCAATCTTCTAATGCCCAAACAAGAAAAAACGATACAACCCGAAAAAACCATCGAAGAAAAAACGCGGTTTAATTCTTTCGTAGAAGACCTTTTAAAAAGCGGGCCAAGCTATACAAAAATCCTGGGTTCCTTAAGGACTTTCGAAACGAGCGTCACGCCGGAAGTAGTAAAGACCCGCACGCCCGAAATCAATGAAACCGAATATCTGAAAATGCTTCAAAAGCTCCAGAAAGATCAGGAAACCGAAATGGCGTCGCAGAACTTTTATACTCGCGATTTCATAATGCGCCTTAAGCCTATAAAAAAGCTTACGGCAAACCCTATAGTTTACGGCGGCGCGGATTTAACGCGCGAAGCCGTAGAAATTATATTAGAAAAGAACGGCGTCGCTAAAGATAAAGTCAAAAACATCTGTGATGCGGTTTTCAATAACTAACTCCACGGCAAAAAATAGCGGCCTTTAAAAATACAGCAAAATCAAAATAAGTTAATTGCGCTTAAAAATATCAATATATTTTCATACGCGGGGTTGATAAAATCAAATAAGTTTTATATAATTGAAGTAGGTGGTTATTATTATTATCATCGATATTTTTTGTATCGATTCAAAATGAAGGGACGGTGTATCTTTATGTTACGAAAATTATCATTATTAGCATTATTACCAGTCTTTATTTTTTCATTCATTTTTAGTTCTCCAGCGGCGGCAGACGCCGCAGATGCCGTTTATCAGCGTAACGGCGAAGTCTATGTCATGATCGGAAGCAATCCGCTAAATCCTAATCCGGCGATGGGCGTTTACGCCAATCAGAGGCTTAAACCCGACGGATCCAGGGAAGTAGTCAAGCCTAACGGCTTAAATGGCGGCGGCTTAAAACTTTTCGGCGCCCCGGCTACCGCCATGGATAATTACACGGCGCTTGCGGTAGATCAATTCCGTAATATATACGTTCTTGC
>MWBZ01000117.1 GCA_002069765.1 bacterium ADurb.Bin243 | reverse complement strand
AGAGAGGGATTCGTGGGTTGCCGCAAGGTCTTCTGCTGGTGCGGTTCCTGTCGATCTGAGGCAGTTTGAGAATGTGTTTGTCAGGGGACAATATTCGGCTGAGGATGAGTTCATGAAGGAGGCTGTATTCCAGGTTGAGATCCTCTCGTCGAAGACGAAAATGGACCTGTCGAATCCGCTTTTCAGGAGTGTGCCGGTGAAGTATTCGGTCCGTGAGGTTCATTATCCCGAGACAGATACTTACAGTTATGTCATTGATCAGCAGATGAGCCTGATGGCGGCCTATCCTGCATTTACAGAGATGATGGCATTGGGATTCAGAAGTGCTACAGTGAGGCTCTTTGTACTGACTGACCCCGCCGAGCGCGAGCTCAATGTGCTGAAGAGGAATTACGGTGTGATGACCGATACCTATTTTGATGCGCGCAACAGGCTTGTCACGAATGCTTATCTAATGCTTGACCAGGTGGTGATGCTGATGAACAAGTATCCCTCACTGAAGCTCGAGATTGGGGTGCACACTGATAACCAGGGGGTTCCCACGGCGCTTCAGACGCTTTCTCAGATAGCCGCTCTTCTCAGCAACGAAAAAATAAGGAGCGAACTGGTTTCTGCTAAAACCCCCGAAGAATTTATCGAAATCGTTAAAAATAACGAAAGAAGGTAAGCGGTTTTGCTTGTAAAACAGTTTATGAAAACTGAATTCAGAACGGTCGCCGAAGCCATGCCCATACCGGAGCTGGCCAAACTTTTCATCACCGAAAAGGAAGAAGGCTATCCCGTGGTCAACAACCATCAGGAAATAGTCGGTTTCGTCACAGTGCGCGATCTTTTACAGGCTTTTCTGCCTAATTATATCAGAAATCTTTCAGACTTCTTCGATTATTCCGACAACTTCGGCTATCTTGAAATCTTTTACCTGAGGGGGAAGGGCAGTTTATTCATAGTCGAAGATATAATGAACTACAACGTGATACATATCGCCGACGACGCGTCGCTCACCAAAGCTCTCGTCGTGATGTTTTTAAATAAAATAAATATGCTGCCGGTGTTGCGCGGCCCTAAAATACTGGGCGTCATAAGACAGCGCGATATAATATCGGTGCTTTTTGAAGGAAGCTGATAATTGGAACAGGTTTCTTTTTCGTGGCTCGTTTATATAATAATGCTGATCATGATCGCCGCCTCCAAGCTTCACAAATCGGTGATAGCCATAACGGCGGGCGTCATTTTTTTCATTTCACGCTACGTCACCGTGGCGGACGTTTCAAAATACAGCCTGATAAATTTAGATTTCATAGTAATGATAGCCGGCATGTCTATCATAGCCAGTTTCATGAAACACTCCGGCATATTCCAGTTTCTCGTCCTGAAAGCGGTCAGGAAAAGCGGATGGAACTGCGATCTTCTATCGCGCAATATATGCGTGGTTATTCTGCTGCTTTCGGCCTTTTTTTGCGACAGGATCGCCGTAGTGCTTATGTTTCCGATAGTGGCTTTCATTTTCGACTCGCTCAATCTGGAGCTCAACAACACTATAATGGGCGCTTTAAATTCCGCTTCGATCGGGGGCGTGCTGCTTTCCATAAGCGGGGCCGAAGTCATACTGATATCGACGGCCGCAAAAATAAGTTTCACCGAATATCTCACTTTTATTACTCCCGCGCTTTTTGTAGTATTTATAATTTATATTTTCTACATGCAGATTTTCATGGGCGGGGAAAACCGGATAGACGCCGAAAACACCAACTTTTCGATTATCAAGTTCAACGAAGAAATGGCTATTTTAGGCCCCAATCTTTTTTCGAAACTTCTTCTGATTTTAATTTCCACCATAACCATATTATGTTTTTCCTCTATTATGGGGCTTTCCGATTCGGTGATAATAATAACGGGCGCGGCGCTTTTATTTTTGACTATAGAGCTTTCGCCCGATAAAGTTTTAAAAGAAATCAAGCTCAATATATTTTTTTATATACTCGGCCTTCAGATAGTGGCGGCCGCATTTTATAAATACCACATTTACGACACTATCGCGCTCCAGCTTACCGAAGTCTTCGGCCACAATGGTTTTTACGTATGCATTTTCATTCTGGTTTCCGGCGCCGTGCTTTCTTTAGCTTTCGGAAGGCTTTCTATGACTTTTCTTTTCCTGCCGGTAATTTCGATTCTTACGGGAATGGGATTCCAGGCGATGCCGCTTTATTCTTCATTTATATTCTCGATGGCTTTCGCCCGTTCTCCCACGATGCTCCGCGAAATACCCAAAGTCCTTAAAAACACTCACATAGAGGAAAAAAACGTGTGGGAGCATTATTCAAAATTATTTAAAAAGACGGCCGTCGTATATTTTATGTGCTTCGCATGGTTCGTCTTATACGTATATTTAAGATTTTTTTATAATTCATAACCGGCATTTTCTGCCGGTTAATCTTATAATCTGGCGGGTGAAACGTGTTTAAAGATTTCAATATAGACGATCTTGGAGATAAAAGCCAGAATAGTCAGCTCGGCTCGCCTAAAGCGGTTTTTTTCCCTTTAAAGCCGCCTGAAACCATCGACAGGCTTAATATGCTCGCGCGCGTTCTGCCTAAATACATTTCGATGCGCCTTGAAAAATTCAATAAATTCGAGATATTTTACGTTTATTTTTTGAACAAGAACAATTCCGGGGGAAACGACGTCCAGGTTTCGCTTCCGGAGAACCTTTGCGACGAAAAATTTATTATCGATTACCTCGATAAATTAAATATAAAATACGATATAGCTTTTTACGGCCGGATAAATACGCTTGCCGACGGAGGCATAAGCATATCGATAATGTCGTATTCTAAAGCCTCGCAAAAATCTTCCGAAATTTATAACGCCGGCTTCAAGTTAAACGAAATCAACGATAAAATCGGCGATATATCTTATAAAATATCCCTGGCGGCCGATTGCGAAGGCGACTACCTCGCAAGCGAAGACCACGAATCACTTCAAAAATCCGAAACCGGCTCTTTTGAAACTTTATACGACTATTTTGAAGTGATAGACGATCTCACGCTGAGAAACCCATATACGCCCCTGCATGACTCTATCGTGGATAAGGCGCTCGAAGCGCTTGAAAACGATAAATCGTTCGATCACATAATCGATTCCATAGCCTTTATCTGCGATGATTTTCTGCGCTTCAACATGAGCGATAAAGCCTTACAGATATGCGACCGCGGAATAAGCGTCTCAAAATCAGCATATAAATTATATCTCACCAAAGCTAAAATACTTCTCAATCTCGGCGATTATGAAAACGCCTTTAAAACCCTCAGGGAGTGCCTTGATATCAATCCCGGCATAGGCGACGTGGCCTTTAACTTCGGCAAACTCGCTCTCAGCATGCAAAAGGCCCAGGACGCCAAATTCGCTTTTAATAAAATGATAGAATGTTCATTCAACGTTTCTTCGGCGTACGATAATCTTGGCGTTATGGCCGCCGCCGAAGGCGATATAGATTCCGCGATCAATTTCTGGCACAAGGCAATCGAGTTCGAGCCGGCCAAGGTGTCGGCTTATACCAACCTCGCCCGGGCCTATATAGAGCTTTCCGACTTCGAAAAAGCCGAAAATTACCTTCAGAAAGCCAGGCTTTTAAATCCTTCGTATTTTATGATATACCTCAACTATTATGTAATGCATAAAACGCTAGGAAACAAAGAAGAAGCCGAAAAAAATTACAACCTGGCGGTGGAGCACAATCCCGATCTCGCCCTTACAGATGAAATAAGGGCGGAATTAAAAAAAATGATAACCCTTATAGATTCGGACAAAGAAAACGAAGCGCTCGGCATATGCGCGAAGATAAGTGAAATGACGGACAAATGCTGGCAGGCTTACTTTTTGAGCGGCATAGCTTTGAGAAAGCTCAAAAATATCGACGAGGCCGAGCATAATTTTTTAAAATCCGCTCAGATCAACCAGAAATTTCCGGACGCTCAAAACGAGCTCGGCCTGATATATCTTTCAAAAGGCAAGCTGGACGACGCTATGATGCTTTTCAACAACGCCGTTTCGCTGGCGCCTTCCAATGCAGGGTTTTTATGCAACTTAGGCCTCTGCCTTATCGAAATGAAAAATTACGAACAGGCCAGGAATACTTTTTACAAAGCAAAATATATAAGTCCTAATGATACAAAAATAGACGAATGCATGGAATTTTTAAACAAGCGCTGCGGCACTCCGCAGGCGCCTGATAACGCCGGCCTAAAAGGTTTTTTAAATAAAATCAAAAACCTTTTTAAAAAATAAGCTTTTTTTTGTGTAATTATCAAAAAAAAAGTTGTAATTAATAATAAGATTGTGATATAATTAGCATGAAATATCGAAAATACTAAAAATAAAAGGAGATTTTCAATGAGAAAAAGCACATGTGTCACAACCGGCAGAGAAGAAATAATTTCCAAAAGGTATAAAGAAATAAGCGATATCATCAAAAAAAATGCGGCCGATAAAGTGGAATACGTAGTCAAAAAAATCGCCGGAATTTCCAGAAGCGCCTGGTATAAATGCATTTCAAAAGGCCCGAGACAGGGCCTGGTTTCAGCTTCTACGGTTAAAAAATTCGCCGTTTTTTCGGGATTATCCGAAGATATATTTTCCGGCAAGATAGACTTTACGCCGGAAGACAAAAAAGTTTTCGCCGATAAATTAAAAGAAGCTTTCGCGAAACCGTCCGAAGACAAAAAGGCCGGCAAAAAAGAAAGAAAAGTAAAAGCAATAAAAGCTGAAAAAATCAAAAAAGAGAAAAAGGGAAAACCGGGAAGAAAACCTTCAAAAGAAAAAGCCCTCAAACCAGTTGAAAAAACAGGCGAAGCAATAAAAGTAAAAAGAGAATATAAAAAATCAGGAAAAAAAGACGGCGGCTTAACGGTCGCAAGGCTCAAGAATTTTTCCGCTGAAATAGAAAACTTAAACGATATAAAACAGCTTGAAACGATATCCGAAGTGCTTGAAAAATTATCTAAAATTACCGAAAAGAAGATAGATTTCGTATCGGCGTTAAAAGAATTATAATAATTTCGCCGCAAAAACGAAATATATCAATATAGCTAAAACAATATATTTTTGAAAATAAGATGTGCCGCAGTTTTTATAATTGCGGCACGTCGTTTAAATGTTATATTTTTAACGTAAAAAGAGTTAAATTAATAAAAAAGGCGGTTGGCGTTACATTTATGAGTAACAACGAAAATAGCGGCGTTAATACCGGCGACAATTCTTCAAAATTCAAAAAAAAGGGCTGGCTGTTATGGATTTTTCCGTTAGTCTTCGCGGCATGCCTTTTCATCCTTATACCGATGATACAATCAAAAATACTTAAGCATTCCGCTGGAAAACCTGTATATGTGCTTTCGCAGGGCTACGGCAAAGTGGAAAACGTATTCGTTAAAAACGGCGATTTCGTCGAACCCGGAAAAGAGCTTTGCAGTTATATGGCGACTGAAAAAGACGGCAAAATCCCTGCCATGGATAGTTCCGAAGCGGCGGTCGAAGTGACTGTGAAAACGATCGAAGGCAAACCTTTCGACGACGTGGTGGAGCTTCCCGGCATCATATCGCCTAATACCGAAGCCAACATTTCCGCGCAGGTTTCCGGTAAAATCCTCGAGTTCACCGCAAAAGAAGGCGATACCGTCAAAAAAGGCGATATCCTGGTCAAGATAGACAAACGCGATTATCAGATAGCGTTCAACCGTGCCGAATCGGAATACGAGTTTTCGAAAAGCGAATACGCCAGATCAGAGCAGCTTTTAAAAGGCAACGCGGTAAACCTTTCCAGCCATGAATCCAAGAAAAACGATTATCTCATAAAGCAGGCGTCTTATGAAAACGTGAAGGTTAACCTTGAAAGATGCGATATCACCGCTCCTTTCGATGGAATCGTCGATAAAAAATTCTCCGAGGCAGGCGAAATCGCTTCTCCCGGAATGAAACTCGCGAAGTTAGTGGACATATCTAAAGTCAAAGTGAATATAGGCATACCCGAAAAAGACATAGCGCATGTAAGGGAGCTTAAAACCATAAAATTCATAGTTCCTTCGCTCGACGATAAAGAATTCAGCGGCGAATTTAAGAATATAGTATTTTCAATGATAGATATGGCAAAAGTTTATCCGCTTATAATAGAAGTGAATAACGCTGACAGGCGCCTGCTTCCGGGCATGATAACCAAAGCCAGGATAGTTAGGGCGACGTACGATAACGCGGTGCTTCTGCCTATATTTTCGGTAATTCCGGGCGACGACGAATATTACGTATTCGCTTATAACAACGGCAAAGCCGAAAAGCGCGTGTTAAAAATAGGGTCCTTTCAGGATAAAAACGTCCACATAATAGACGGCTTGAAACCCGGGGAACGGATAATCGACAAGGGCCATAAACTGGTGGCCGACGGTTCTAAAGTTAAAGTCATCAATTAGCCTTAAAGGGAGATTTTTGTGTATATAAGCGATTTATCAGTTAAAAACCGCGTCAGCGTTTTCGTTCTGGCAATAATGATAGTCATTTTCGGTTTGATAAGTTATTTGAAGCTGCCCCGCGAAAGCGAGCCGGACGTTAAAATTCCTTATGTTTTCGTATCCACAAATTACCGCGGAGTGGCGCCGAGCGACATAGAAACTTCGATAACCACCAAGATAGAAGAAAAGCTCAAAGGCGTCAAAAACGTTAAAAAGATAAAATCCAAATCGAGCGAAGGCTCGAGCCTTATAGTGGTGGAATTCGTCACGGGCACAAATATCGACGACGCCGTAAAATGGGTCAAAGACAAAGTAGATACGGCGAAACGCGAACTGCCCTCAGATTTAGAAGACGATCCCGCCGTTTTCGAGGTGAACATTTCCGAAATGCCGATTCTCGTTCTGGCGGTCTCCGGCAATATGGGGCTACGCGAATTAAAGGAAATTTCGCGCAATATAAAAGACGACATAGAAGCCATTCCCGGGGTCCTCGAGGTAGAGCTCGCCGGGGGGCGCGAACGCGAAATACATGTAGAAGTTGACCCGGACCAGCTCGCCGGCAAAGGCATACCTTTCACATCGCTTTATACCAGCATATCTTCCGAAAACCAGAACGTTTCCGGCGGCAATATTTCCATGGGCGACGGCCGTTACCAGGTTCGCGTTCCGGGCGAATTCAAAAACATCGAAGAATTTAAAAACCTTATAGTCACGGTGATTAACGGCTCGCCCGTTTATTTAAACGATATCGCTTCCATAAGCGATTCGTATAAAGACATAACGAGCAGTTCGAGCTTTAATTTCAAAAATTCGGTAAACTTATACGTCAAAAAAAGGGTCGGCGAAAATATCATACACATAGTGGATGAAACTCTTGCCATGCTCGATAAGCAGCAGCTTCCGCAGGGCGTTAAAATAACTAAAATCATGGACCGCTCCAAAGAAGTGCGCATGATGGTGGACGATCTCGAAAATAACATTTACACCGGCCTCGTACTTGTAATAATAGTGCTCATGTTTTCAATGGGTTTCAGAAACGCCGTTCTGGTAAGCATTTCAATACCGCTTTCCATGCTTTTGAGTTTCATAGCGTTAAGGGCCATGGGAATCACTCTTAACATGGTAACGCTTTTCAGCCTAATTCTGGCGCTCGGAATGCTGGTGGACAACGCCATAGTCATAATCGAAAACATTTACCGCTTCATGAGCCAGGGCGTTCCAAGAATAAGGGCGGCCATGCTAGCCACCGGCGAAGTCGCAATGCCCGTAGTAATGTCGACGTTGACTACGGTCGTGGCGTTTCTGCCTCTTTTATTCTGGCCGGGCATCATGGGCGAGTTCATGTTTTACCTTCCTACCACGCTTATAACGACACTCGTTTCATGCCTTTTCGTAGCGCTTATAATAAACCCCGTATTCGGCTCGGTTTTTATGAAAGTCAAAAGGCACGCCTCCGGCGGCGATTCCACTAACGCCGAAGAGTTTCTCAACGCCGGGGAAAAGCCCATCCAGAATTATGGCTTTATAATTTCGACTTACGGCTATATTTTAAGGCTTTCTTTGAACGCGCGTTTTGCGGTTCTTGCAACTTCGATTCTTGCGCTGGTTCTATGTTTCTGTTTATGGCTTTACAGAACCGGCATAGAAAGGCCTGTCGAATTTTTCCCGTCGATGAATCCCACCACCTGCTATGTAAATATAGAACCGCCTGAGGGCACCGATATGAATACGCTTCAGGAAATCGCGGCCGAAGTGGAAAAAAGAATAGTGTCGTTCGATAACGTTCCCGAAAAATTCAGGAACGAAAAAGGCAAGCCGCCCGCTATAACAGAACTTCAAAAAAAAGAATTTGAAAAATTCAAAAAAGAGCAGGGCATAGAAAACGAAAAAAATATTAGCGACCTTCTGACCATAAGGCACGTATATACAAAGCTTACAAGCCTTACCGGCGGAGGCGTCGGCGGCTTCGAGCAAAACGCCCCCAACCACATCGGCATACAGTTCCACGATTTCGAAGGCCGGGTGGAACCTACCAGCGATACAATGGACAGGCTCAGGGCGAGGCTTTCGGGCATAGCCGGCGTGAACCTGCTGTTAGCTGAAGGCCAGCACGGCCCGCCTACCGGCCCGCCCATCAATATAGAAATATCCGGCGATAATTTCGCGGTTCTCGGGATGATAGCCGAAAAAGTCAAAGAAGTCCTTAAAACCGTTCCTCACGTCAAAGACATCGAAGACGATTATGTAAAAGGCACGCCCAACTTCGAATTCGTCGTGGACCGTAAAAAGGCGGGTTTATATGGCCTCACTGTGGGTTCGATAGGCAGCGTCATTAAAACGGCCATCAACGGCTGGAAAGTATCCACATACCGCGAAGGAAACGACAGCTACGACATAGTAATAAAAATGAAAAACGCATACAGGCAAGACATAGATTTCTTTAAAAAGCTTTTTATTCCCACTATGCAATACGGCCTAGTTCCGCTTGCTGATTTGATAACTGTCAATTACACGGGCGGTTTCGGCTCTATCAACCGCATAAACAATCAGCGGGTCGTAACGGTAAAAGCGAAAGTCGATACCAATAAGATCCCCGGAGCGGTCGCGCGCGCTATCGTTGAAAAAGTTTTAAAAAGATACGAACTGCCGGCCGGTTACAGCGTTAAATTCACCGGCGAAAATCAGGAGCAGGACGAAGCGCAATCGTTTTTGAGCGAAGCTTTCGCCATCGCTTTAGGCCTTATATTTTTCGTGCTTGTAATGCAGTTCAACTCCGTTTCGCACACTCTGATAATAATGACTTCGGTGCTTTTATCATTGGGCGGGGTATTTCTGGGCCTGGGCATTTCGAATATCCCCTTCGGAATAATAATGACCGGCATCGGCGTAATATCGCTCGCCGGCGTCGTGGTCAATAACGCCATAGTGCTTTTAGATTACACCAACCAGCTTATAGAGCGCGGCTACGAGCTCACCGACGCGGTGGTTTTCGCAGGCCAGACCAGGTTCCGCCCCGTCCTTCTGACCGCGGTAACCACCATACTGGGGCTGATTCCTATGATAACGGGAATATCGTACGACTTCAAGCGGATGAAGCTTCTGACTTCTTCGGAATCGACTTTCTGGTGGTATTCCATGGCCGTAGTAGTGGCTTATGGCCTGGCTTTCGCCACATTCCTCACGCTCGTGGTAGTGCCGGTAATTTATCATCTTATAGAAGACGGCAAGAGCCGTATTAAAAAACTATTTTCATAATTAAAGGCTATAGAGGTATGTAACGATTATGCAAAACGAGCCGAAGCCCTCCAAATCGATAGGATTCGTAGTGGCCGCTATAATGTTTTTATACGCGGCCTACGCTTTTTATTTCATAATCAAGGCGGCGGGCTCTTACAAAGGGCGCGCGGAAGGAAAGGTAACTAAAGTAGAAAGCTCGTTCATTCCGGGCAATAAAATTTACGTCAGCCAGTTCAATAACGCCGTAAGTTATGAATTTACCGACGGCAAAGGGGCTAAAGTCAAGGGAGAAGTCAATTCAATGATGCTCGCTTTCGAAAAAGTAAATTCCAATATCCTTATATACTACGATCAAAGCGATCCTTCACAAAACGTTCCTTATAAAACGCTTTACGGTTATGCCGCCGCGGGCGTCACTCTGGCTGTAATCGCTTCCATACTATTAAACTATATAGTCAAGTTGAGTTAAATAAAATAAAACGCTTCGATCTATATAAAAGGAGGTGATTATTTTGAAAAAAATCATATTTTTATTCGCTCTGCTTCTCGCATCGTCATTTTTAACTTTAGCGCCTTTATGCGCCGAAGACGGCAAAGCCGCACCCGCTACGGCTGAAGTTGCCGCCGTTAAAAAAATCGACGCAAAGGACGTTGAAAGAGTAAGTCCCGCCGATGTTTACGAAAAAGTTCAGACCGGAGAAGCTTTACTGGTATGCGCTTATCCCGACGACGAAAAATTCGCCAAAAACAATTTAAAAGGCGCTATTTCTTTAAAGCAGTTTGAAACCATGGCCAAAGACGCGGGCCAGTCGAAGCTTATCGTGTTTTACTGAGGATGAAAGCAGGATGCTTCAGCCGCAAGTCTTGCGGCCCAATACGCAGAAAAAGGTTACAACGCGAAAGTGCTTGGCGGAGGCATAAAAGCGTGGAAAGAAGCCGGTTACGAGATCATAGCTCCGGCGGAACCCAAAAAATAAACTATAATTTCATAATCGAAATAATTCATTAAAGAGCTGCCATTTGGCGGCTCTTTTTCATTTCAAGCGGGTAGGTTTTTAGTGAATAGTGGATAGTTAAGGCTGGGGCTCGCCCAGCGAGCTTTATATAAATTAAAACGCTTCATGTATCAGCTCTTAAAATTTTAT